>JBGQAS010000184.1:0-4894 GCA_041494435.1 Anaerolineaceae bacterium
GTTTTACCTTTGGGTTGCTCGATGCTGATGCAGTCATGGGGTATGCCTAATTCGTCTGGGAAATGATAGGTATGAACATTCGTAGCACCTGCTCCTTGCCAATTGTCTACAAGTTGCTGACAAAGTTCATTGTTCACCGATTCATCGTGGTCGTTGATCACCATGTAAACTTTATTGGCTGCGGGTTTGCTTTTGCGTGAGACCGATCGGATTTTCATTCCCATTTTCATAATCTCACGAAGGCCTTTAGAGGAATATTGGGGATAACCAAATTGGGGACCGTCACAATCCATCTTTTTTTCAGGATCCCACCATTGATTGAAATTGGGAAGTAATCCCAACCCGAATACAACCAGGGGAGTCAGTCGAGTGGGAATAATTTTCGCACCTAAAAATGGAGCAATGATCACGGCAATATTTACATCCTGCCGGTATTGAGCCGCCCAACAAGTCATCACTCCGCCCATCGATAACCCACCGACGACGATCTCATCACCCAATCCATGCATCACATCCACCATGTCGTTGGTGAATTGCACCAATTCGTTCATCCGGATCTTACTCACCTCTTTGGACATACGATCTTTCATGCCATGATGCGGCATGCATGGGATCAATACGTTGTATCCTTTTTTGAAGCACAATTCCGCCAGGGGCTTGAATTGGAGGGTGGTCGAGGTATACCCGTGGAACCACAGGACGGCTTTTTTCGTTTTCTTACCGTGGGTTAACAGGATGGTTTTGAGGACCGGGTTGAAACCATTTGTTTCACGAGTTTGAATGGCTTTAATCTTCTTCAAGGAATCATTGTAGGCCAGGTCTTGCACTGAATGCAGACGGGGTGAAAGTGCAGGCATAGATTCTCCTATTGGAGATATTCTATATGAAATTAAAAGGGGGAGATATATTATTGGGAAGTATTTGGAATTGTGACAATATCGGTTGAATCGATGATCCCCACGATGACCGAGATCACGCAAGCATCCGGGTTCTTCAGCACCTGGCGGGCGCCATTTCCTTCGCGGTTTACGAGAACTGTATCGCCTATCCCGGCTGAGGTGGTATCCAGGGCAATGAAGTCTTCATCCGGTTTTTCACCTTCCATCACCATGGGCGTAACCACGAGTAATCGCCTGTTCTTATAGTCCGGATGACTCATGGTGGTGACAACTGTGCCTACGACTTTACCAAGGATCATTGTTATCCTGAAAATTCTTAGGTATAAGCGTGAAAACCGGGTTTGAGAATGAAATCAAAATCTTTATCCGCTTTCACATCCAGCTCATCCACGATTCCGACCAATGCCAGATCAATTGGGACGAATTTAACATCAGGGAGCGCAAGGGAGGCTTCACGGGAACGTACCATGACGCACAAATCGTTCGACCCCGCATCCACAACATCCGCAGCGATTTGAAGCGAACCCACAGGTTGTAGATGCCGGTCGAGAGGTTGTACCATCAACAACTTCAAATCCCCGGTGCCGGGATACCGGATGGTGCAAATGGCTGAGCCTTTCACGCGTCCGAAAAGCATCGGTTACTTCCTGCCTAATGCATCCAATACACGGGTGATGATCGAATCCAATAAGTTCGGATCCACCTGCGTACCCAACCTGGCAATCACTGCGTCTTTGATCTTCTGACGCACATCCGGAGTTACCGGAACCGCGGGAGCGGGTGAAGGTGTAACCGGACTAGCATTTACCGCTGAGGAGGGCATCTTTGCGATGTAAGGACGTTCCGGTGCGCTCGGGGGTTTGGCATTCTTCGTGATCAATTTTAAACCAAGGCTTTGGGCTTTTTCAAACGCCAGTTCGGTCAGGACGATATCATCACTCACCTCGAGGGAAGTGGTTCCTCTTTTGAACAGGTCCTCGATGTCGCGTTCGGTAAAAAACTCTTTCGACATAACGTACTCCTTCCGACGATTACGCTCCAGGTTTGCCTTCAAGAGCATCGAGCGCCTGGATGGCGGCATTCTTGGCGGTGGCGATTTCCGCTTCAGAGCCGGAAAGCCACATACGGCCGAACCGTCCAACCGATGAGACGTGCACAATCTTGATGCTGGCTTTCTTTTCGGCTTCGTTGCAGGCGTAGTTGATATAGGCTGCCGGAGCGCACTCCAGCACCAGCATGGTCTCGCCGGGCACGAGCATGCTTCCGCGACGGAAGCGGTTGAGCAATTGAGCCTGGTAGGGGTCCACGCGGGTGATCACCTGGGTGGAAACCACCTCGGGCTTAATCCGGTCTGCCACGCTGAGTCCCAGCCGTTGCAGCACCTGGCTGCCCGCTTCGATCACAGCTGCCTGGTTCATCGAATGGACTTCGAACATGCCGAATTCACGTTCGACGATTTGGGCGCCGGGCTTGGATTCGGTTGCCTTGACGGCAATATCCACCACGCGGAAAACTTCATTGCCAGGTGACATTTCCACGTAGAGGGCAGCCATCCCTTCCACAGGCAGGTCGCCCTGGGTGATGGTACCCACGAATGCGGCATATTGGGGCTGCATCCGGTCCAGGTAGCAGTAGCAGCGCAGAGAGAATTCTTCAGCCATGGTTAACTCCTTCAAATGAAATACAAGCCGTGGTCACGGTTCAAACCGAAAAGAAATTGTGTGAATCTCGGGTCATACAGGGAGGACGCGTTCTGCCCTCCCTGTTTTCAAGTCACCCGATTATTTCTTTTCTGACGTGCGACCGCCGATGGAGCCCTTGGTGGATTGGGGCAGGATCATTTCCACGTCGGAGTGCGGCCGCGGGATCACATGGACCGAAACCAATTCACCCACACGCTTGGCAGCGGCAGCGCCGGCATCCGTGGCAGCCTTGACGGCGCCCACGTCTCCGCGCACCATCACGGTGACGAACCCACCGCCTACGTATTCCGAACCGATCAGGTTCACGTTGGCGGCTTTGACCATGGCATCGGCGGCTTCGATCGCGCCGACCAATCCCTTGGTCTCAACCATTCCTAAAGCAATCAGAGAAGTATCGGTAGACATTTTTTACATCCTTTCGAATAATTTTCCACAGCTAAGCTTTCGCTTTGCCGTAGTGAATCACATTTTTAGAACTTCCTCGACAACCGCTTTGACGATCTTTTCAATATCCAAGGATGGGGAGCTGGTTACGCTTTCTCCACCCAAAAACGCTGCTGCTGGTGGCGGCATGGTTTCATAGGCCAGGCGTTTAATATTAAACATATGGTGAACACTGATATTATCCCCGGTGATGGATCCACCTTCACCGCCTGACCCAAGGGTCAGGGAAGGCATCATCCCGGTTGTCAAACCGATAGCACCCAGGGTACCCATGGTGTTCACCAGGATGCGAAAAACAGGTTTCTTTAATCCGAATTCCATGATCACTTTATCATCGTTGGCATGGATGATTTGGGTGTGACCCCGTCCGCCGAAATGAATGAGTTCTATCGAACGGTCGCAGCCGGCTTCCCAGCCATTTTCCACATACCAGCCCAAAACGGTGGTCAATTTTTCGCGGGAAAGGGGTTCTTCCCTTCCGGTTTTTGATAATCTTGCTACCAGGATGCGAGCATTGACGGGGATACTGAACCCTGCCATGCCTGCCAAAACCTGGGGTGATTTGCCAACGGTCTTGGGATCGATCGCGCCTTCACCCGAGAAAAGCAATTTCCGCAGGGCATTCGCCTGGTTTTCATCCACAAAATACGCACCATTTTCCTTGCACAACTTTTCCAGTTGAGCGGCAATGGGCTGGTCGGCTATGACGGATTGTTCGGTGGCGCAAATGGTTGAGTAGTCGAAAGCCTTGGAGGCGACGATGTACCTGGCAGCTTTCTCGAGGTCTGCGCTGCGATCTACATATACAGGCACATTCCCGGGACCAACACCATAGGCTGGTTTGCCCACCGAATGGGCCGCTTTCACCATCGGCGTCCCGCCGGTTGCCAGGATCAATGCCACATACTTATGGTTCATCAATTCCTGAGTACCGGGCAGGCTGATGTTCTGCATGCAACTGATCAATCCCTTGGGGGCACCCGCGTTTTCAGCAGCCTGCGCCATAACAGCAATCGTTTCGTATGAGCATTTCGCTGCGGCGGGGTGGGGGGCAACGACAATGGCATCCCTTGCTTTAACCGAGATCAATGCTTTGAAAGCTGCCGTGGAAGTTGGGTTGGTGCTGGGAGTGAGCGCACAAACCACTCCCACTGGCCAGGCTATTTCATAGATCTTCCGCTGGATATCGTGATTCACCACCCCGACGGTTTTCACGTCGCGGATGCTTTCCCAAACATTCCGGGAACCGAATTCGTTTTTCAGTTTTTTATGGAGGGGAACACCATAACCCGTTTCTTCGCACGCCATTCGGCCAATACATTCAGCGGATTGGAAAGCGGCCTCTGCCATGGCAGAGCAAACCTTGTCCACTTGTTCCTGGGTGGCATTTGCCCAGGTCAACTGAGCCTGGCGGGCGGCATTGGCGAGTTCGCGGGCTTCCTGGATGGATGCAAGATCTTTATCCATTTTTCTCCCTCATCCTTTTACTGCTTGCGGAAAACGACTTCTCCGTCGACTTCCATCGAATCGATCATTGCCATGATGACCGCATCCACGGGCGTATCCTTGGTGATGGTCGTCTGGCGGGCGCTCGATCCTGACGCGGTGAGCACCAGTTCGCCGACCCCGGCATCCACCGTGTCGATGGCGATATAAGGCTTACCAACAGGATTCCCTTTTTCATCCGTCTGGCGGACGATGAGCAGCTTGCGTCCTTGAAGCTTCTCATCCTTGATCGTGGAAACGGTTGTTCCAATCACTCGTGCGATTAACATAGGTTCTCCCTATTCACTCTTAGATCAGTAGGATTTCACCGCTGCCACAACCGGCTGCATTTGAACGGGCACA
>JBGQAS010000415.1:0-2338 GCA_041494435.1 Anaerolineaceae bacterium
CTGAGTGCAGTGCCGTTTTCACGTCGGCCAGTTGGGTCGATACAATGATGAATTTACCAAAGCGGGGTTCCAGGTCCTTGTAATCTTGGGAGAATCCCTGGAACAGGCGATTAACTATCGGGATTTGCTCAAAGTTCCTTTTCCCATCCTCGCCGATCCAGAACGAATGGTCTATCATCGTTTTGAAATGACGAAAAACTTTATCGGACTTCAGCGTACAGCTTCCATCGTAATCGATGAAAACGGTGTTATTCGCTATCTGAAACGCGTCTATAACCCGATGACTTGGTTGCAGGAAAGCAAAGAGATCTTGCAGGTCGTTCAGGATTGGCCAGCAAATAAATAGAGTCGTTTAGAGAGTTATGAAAATATCAGGATTTTCACTACCGGAGAAGGATGTACCTTCGGTGGTTCTTCATTTATAATTTCGAGTGTTGGGCGACGAGCGGCGGGGATTTTCAAGAAAAGAATCCTTCTTCTTTTCATTTAAGCAAATTCGGACTGTTTTATTCAATATAGGATTGACACATGAACGTTTCGCAACCAACCAATAAAAGAAAATCGAGCGGGTTGTTTGGATTCACTATAGTTATGGCGGGACAGCTTATTTCTGTGCTGGCTTCGTACATGAGTAATTTCGCCATCACGATCTGGGCGTATGAAAAAACAGGTAGCGCCACTGTTCTTGGTATTTTATCTGCCTGTTTTATGGTCCCTTTTCTTCTCGTGTCTCCCATTGCTGGAGCCATGGTTGACCGCTACAACCGTAAGTTGATGATGATGGTGAGCGATCTGGGTGCTGTGCTCGCCACTGGAACGATCTTGATCCTCAATGCAACCGGGCACCTGGAGATATGGCACTTTGGGGTGGCCTCAGTGGTCTATGGATTAAGCGGTACCTTCCAATGGCCTGCCTATATGGCCGCCGTTACCACCATGGTTCCCAAGGAGCAATTGGGGCGCGCCAATGGCATGATGATGCTTGTCGATTCGGGACCGGGCATTTTTGCACCTATTTTGGCTGGAATACTGCTTCCTATCATTGGCCTTACTGGCATTCTCTCCATCGATGTGATCACCTTTTTTCTCGCTATTGGTGCTCTCTCGATCGTGTTTGTCCCCCAGCCTGTGAAGACCAAGGAAGGGCAAGCGGTCAAAGGCAATCTGCTCAAAGAGGGTTTGTATGGCTTCAAATATATCTTCGAGCGCAAAAGCCTGATTTCTCTGCTCCTGGTGATCCTCGGTTTGAACATCGCTCAGGGTTTGGCGGGTCCATTAACCACACCTTTTATTCTTTCCCGTACGAACAACAACAGCACGATTCTGGGTGGAGTGAGTTCAGCCTTTGCCATCGGAGGAGTAGTAGGTGGTCTGGTCGTGAGTGCCTGGGGAGGTTTTAAGAAAAAGCGCATCCGCGGAATGCTGCTGGGCTGGGCGGTGTATGGGGTATTGGGGTTAATTGTTTTTGGCTTGGGTCGCGGTTTGGCCATCTGGCTACCCATGGCTGTCCTTTCTAGCATGACTTTTCCGCTCACCCAAAGCGCCAGTAACACCATCTGGCAAAACAAGGTAGCGCCTGATATCCAGGGCAGGGTGTTTTCCGCCCGGCGCATGATTGCCTGGCTAACTGATCCCATCATGCCGGTAATTGCAGGCTTGTTGGCGGACAAGGTAACCGAACCCGCCATGCAGTCCCAAACCTGGCTTTCCAAAGCCTTTGGCGGGATCGTGGGTACCGGTCCTGGTTCTGGAATGGCGCTTCATTTCCTCCTGGCTGGGTTGCTGTACTTTGTAGTGATCGGTATTGCCTGGTTCATACCCGCGGTTCGCAACGTGGAGACCATTCTTCCCGATTATGATCAATTGGAAAAGGAAAAAGAAGAAAAGAAAACCCAGGTTGCTGAACCAGTTTGATCGCATTTTTTGTCTTTTCTAACGAACTGCGTATAGCTAATCAAAATTGGATATATTTGTTCGAAGTGACAAAATGACTCGGGGCAAAAATAAATCCTCGGGTCGTTTGTTGTTAAGTGTGTGATAATTCGGGTTCAACAAAGCGAAGAATGATGCGTCAGAATGAATGAACCGTTGACCAATCAACTAGTTAGCTGCACGTGCTGTCCCCGCAATTGCCAGGTGAACCGGCTGGAAGGGAAGGTCGGGTATTGCAAAATCCCTGCAAGCATTCAAATTTCACAATCCTGCTTGCATTTTGGAGAAGAACCTCCCATTTCAGGCACAAGGGGTTCAGGCACCATATTTTTCGTTGGTTGCAACCTGCGCTGCGTATTTTGCCAGAATTATCAGATCAGCCAGGAGTTTCATCAACACCCCATCC
>JBGQAS010000357.1:0-2796 GCA_041494435.1 Anaerolineaceae bacterium
CCAAGATGGATTTTCCAACCGGTGAAAGGAAATACCACAGGGTTAGGCCAAATGAGATGCCCACCGGGAGGTACCACTCCGCCAGCTCCACCGCCAGTGACGATGGTGTTCACTACGATCATTGTGGTCAGCAGGAAAATGACCAGGTACCAGCCTTTGCGGATATCCTGCCACTGCACCCGGGCAATGGCATACCAGACAAACGCCAGGATGAAGAAGCATGCCAGGATGCGTGCATCCCAAAAGACCGTGGCTGAAACCAGGAATGCCAGGGAGAAGATCCAGCGGGCGCGTGGATCGAATTTCTCCATCAGGTTCTTGCGGATGCGGTAATGCCAGGTGACTAACATAATGGGTGCAGGGGCGCAGTTACCTGCGCCCCTTGGAATACCTTGACTACCTTCCTGATCGCTCTAGTACAGAGGAAAAAGCGATCATCAAGATGGGAACCAGGACCAAACCGTTTATCAAATCCGCAATGGCGGCAGGCAGGAAATTGGCATAAATAACCGTCTGGATATCAGCGCCAGAAACCCACATTTCCGATATGGCGGCAAGACCCATACCGACGATGACACCAATGATGACGAACAGCTCTGCCTTAAGGATGGATTTGAAGGCGCGGTAGTTGGTGATAGTGAGCCAGATCAAACCGGGGATTAAACCCATCAGACCAGCGCCCAGATCCCACCAAAACCAGAATCCGTACCCTGAGACCAGGTCACTCAAGATGTTGCCGATGAACCCTGAGATGAAACCCACGATCGGGCCGAAAGCTATCCCGAAGAACATCGGGATGGCTACTGCGGGGCGGAAAGATACATTCCCGGCACCCGGCAGGTTGAGAAAGTTGGTGGCGATCGAAAGCACTGCATACAGGGCAGCGCCGATGGCCGCAAACACCACCTGTCTCGTTCCAAACTTCCAAACTTCTTTCTTGAACATCTCTTCCTCCTATTAAATGAATTGGATTTACCTCTGGATATGTGCCAGAGTCTCTGCCCGGTAGAATTGCTTGGTACGGGGCAGGTATTCCATATTTAAGCGCAGCAGTGAAGTGGGTACCACGCGGCAACTGCGCAGCAGCTTATCGTCCTTCATCACTTCCTGGGGTTTGCCATCCGCGACGAGGTGACCATCGAAGAGCAATAAAACCCGGTTGGCATAAACCACAGCCAGGTCCACATCGTGGGTGATGAAGATGACACAATCAAATCCCGGCATTTGCAGGATGGAATCCATGAAAGCATTGTAATTCCAATAATCCTGGCCGGCGGTCGGCTCATCCATCATCAGTATCCTTGAACGCATAGCCAAGACAGCGGCAATACTGATCCGTTTTTGCTGCCCGAAGGAAAGTGCCAGGGGGGGGATTTCTAGTTCCGATCTAAGGTGTACAGTATCGATAGCCCAATCTACGTTCTCGGTGCAAACATCCTTGGAAAATCCGAGGTTCCTGGGACCGAATTCAAGTTCTTCCCTTACCGTGGGTGCAAAAAGCATTTGTGAAGGGCTTTGGAAAACATAACCCACCGTTTTGGCAGCCTGGGCAACCGTCATTTGTCGGGTGCTTTTATCCTGCAGCAGAACCTCTCCCTGGGTGGGCTTCAACAAACCCAGAGCATGCTTCACCAGGGTTGTTTTTCCGCAACCGTTGTGCCCAAGGATGGCGATTACATCTCCCTTGTGGATGGTGCAGTCTATCCCTTTTAATACCTCGGGGTTTTCGGGATGATAGCTGAAATGAACATCCTTGAATTGTAAAAGAAGCTCTCCATGATCCATCCCTGGCGTAACGACAGGTTTAAATTGCGGAGCAGGTTCATTCTTTGAGCGTTGCAAGACAATCTGGGCGGGGAGCTTGATCTGGTGGAAATTCACAACATCCAGCATCCCTTTCACATCACCTTGGTAAATGGTCTTGCCTTCTTCGAGATAAAGAACAACATCAGGTTTGATGGAAAGCACATCTTCAACCCTGTGTTCCACGATCATAATACTGATGCCCTCATCTGCCAGTTGGCGGAAAATCTGCAGGGCTTCCTGGGCACTGGCAGGATCCAGGCTAGCCAGGGGTTCATCCAGGAGCAATATCTTGGGCCGCATGGCAAGTACCCCTGCCAGGGCGATCTTTTGCTTTTCCCCACCCGAAGTGCCAAAGGTTTCCCGGTCGCGCAAATATTGGATACCCATACGGTCCAGAGCAGTATCCACTCGTTCATAAATTTCTTTTCGGGGTAAGCCCAGACTTTCCAATCCGAAAGCAACTTCATCCAGGACATAACTGCCAAGGATTTGTCTTTCTGGGTCCTGCAGGATGGTCCCCACCATTTGCGAGATCTCCGACATGGTCATCTTGGTAACAGATTTACCAAACAGGCGGATATCGCCTTTCATTTCTCCGTGATAGGTGTTCGGGATCAAACCGTTGATGCAGCGCATGAGGGTGGTCTTTCCGCAACCGCTGACCCCGGCGATTAGCATCAATTGTCCCGGTTCAAGCGAAAAAAGAGTATCCACCAACGCGGGTTCTGTTCTGCGTTCATAACGGAAGGTTAGGTGGTCAATTTCAAGCGGGGTGTTGGATGGCATCAAGTTCTTTTCTTCACGATGACATGATCTCCAACCTTGGCATTCAAGGTTTGTGCAGCGCTGCCGTTGACAATAGCCAGTTCGATGAAATCTTCGCTATCAACAAGTGCGATCAGGTCACCGGGGTGCTTAATGCCATAGGATTCCACCAAACCGTGGATGGTTTTTCCGTAAAATATGAATTCAACTTTTCCTTTATCGATC
>JBGQAS010000232.1:0-4174 GCA_041494435.1 Anaerolineaceae bacterium
CAACTGCATTCAAGGAGGACGTTGTTTTATTAGGAGGTGAAAAATGGCAGGTCCGATCTACAAGTTCTATCAAGCTATCATGACGGAAGCATGGTATCAACTCTCTGAAGAAAAGCAAAATGCCCATTTAGCCAAAACCCAAGAGGCGCTGAAAAAAATCGGCGGCAAGACGATCCTGACATGTACTCCCGCCTGGTCAAATGAGCAATGGATGATCTGTGGCGTTGAAGAATTCCCAGATGTTGATGCAGTGCAAAACTATACCGCGATGCTCAATCAATTAGGTCATTTTCGGTATGTCAAATCAACGTCCATGCTGGGCGTGAAATGGCCGCCAGCGTAAACAGACAGGAATGAGTTTTGCATAGTGTGTTTGGAGATGAGTCCAATCCTCCTTGAATGCATCTCTAAATGATTTCAAAAAATGATTTAATCGCGATTGCAAAATCCATCCCCTGTTCCTGCCCCTGGTCACCTAATAATTTGATTTCAAAATCTCTTGGTTTGTGATTGATGAAGATGGTTTGTGGATGAGTAGAGTTTTAGGGATATGACTATACGCATTTTTGATGATCATTATAGCACTTGCAAAGCACCTTATTGAAATCTAGAATAAATATTCTATGATATTAACATTGATTATTCTGGTGGAGGGATTGAGTCATGATAGAACTGCCGGAAGCTGCCACAAACGCACGGCAGGTAAGAGAAACTCTCAAGGGAAAGAAGATAACAGGGGTCCATAGCCAATGCCACGCCCCACAAATTCGCGTGGTACGCTGGAGACCCAGCGGACTATCCGAAGAAATTGATGGGAAAAACCATTGTAGGGGCTGAGTATTTCGGCAACCACGTCGAAATAAAGGCCGACGAGCTGCGGGTGGTGATCAACACGCCGATGAGGTACCACATCCGGGGGGAAGAAAAGCCGAAAAGATACCAGCTGCTGCTGGATTTTGAAGATGGTAGTGCGTTGAGCTGCACCATCCAAATGTGGGGCTCCCTGCTCTGCTTGAAAGAAGATGAAGTCCCCTGGATGCGTGATTATCCCTATGCGAAGGAGAGACCCTCGCCGCTTTCTAAGGAGTTTGATGAGGACTATTTCAACTCCTTGAAGGATGAAAAAACTCCCAAACTTTCCACCAAGGCATTCTTAGCCACCGAGCAGCGCATCCCCGGGCTGGGAAATGGGGTATTGCAGGACATTCTGTGGACGGCACACCTCAATCCTAAACGCAGGATGGATGATCTTTCGGATGCTGAATTGAAGTAACTGTTCACCACGGTAAAGGGTGTGCTTGGCAAGATGATCGCCCAAGGGGGGCGAGACACAGAAACTGATCTGTTCGGGCATGTTGGCGGGTACAAGACCATCTTAAGCAAGAATACACAGGGGCTCCCCTGCCCTGAGTGTGGCAGCAAGATACTCAAAGAAACCTATTTGGGTGGAGCGGTCTATTACTGTCCTCAGTGCCAAAAACTTTAGGGTGACCGATGTGAAGTCAACTTTATTATCCCCTTTCTGATCATGTTTTCTTCATTAGAGTGGTATGCCGCGATAAAAAAGACTCGATCTTCGTGAGGATATCGGGTCTTTTTTTCATCTAGCAAATTATTTTACCTGGATCAAGCAGCTACTCTGGCTGAGCGGTTAATAACAAGTCCGATATTTATAGCTGCAATTTCAAGGTTCTCTTTATTTCATAAAGTGATCCCGGACTTTAGCTGCGATTTGGTGATTTGTCATTTTATCCACGGTCTCAATACCCGCGATACGCCCTCCGAGGTTTTCTTTCTTCAGACGATTTTCGAGTTCAACTTTAGCTTCTCCGGGACCAAGCAATAATATTGATTCAGCGTCACGAATGAGGGAAATCACCCTTTCATAATATAAACCGAGATGGTCTCCGAACTGTCGATCTCTCACATCTTCTGAAGTGGACCCTTTTGAAGTATTGGAGGCTTTTGAACTCGTGTCACTTGAAAAACGGACATGCTTCTCCATGTCAGATTGAATTTCCTGAGTTACTTCAACATCATTTTCAATAGTTACAATCACAGCTTTTCGGTGGTCAATCCACAATCCCACTACTTTTTTCATTTTTTCCTCCATAAATGGCAATAATTTTAAGCAACCTTTTTGAAATCGATAAAACCTTTTTGGACATCAACAGAGATAAGTTGCACACGGATCCGATTACCGACATCAACACCATCGAATCCGCTGACAAGTTTTCCTTCCACAGGAACATCGAGCAATCGAACCCAGGTGCCTTTTTCGGCGGCGCCTGTGACAATCGAATCAAACTGCTCGCCAATTCTGGATTCAAGCAACAAAGCGGCTGCTGACTTCTCAACCTGCCGTTCAACTTTATTTACCACATCTTCAGTTTCGGTACAATGAGTTGCGAGCACATCCAACTCATCCAAACCATACGGCAATGGTCTCCCTTCGAGCGCTGCTTTTAATAAACGCTGGGTCAACAGGTCCGGAAAACGACGATTTGGAGCTGTGGAGTGTGCATAATCTTTAACTGCCAGACCAAAGTGACCTGGGACATTTCCATCAGGAAGCTCTGCTATGTATTCACCCGATCCCAGCAGTTTGATGATCGCCAGAGATAAATCGGGGAAGCGCAAAGGATCCTCCGTTTTTTGTTTGACCAGGAACTCTTCCAGTGCTTTTGAATCTGGCACGGAAGGCAACATGACCCCTTTTTCACCGGCAATCTCAACAATCCGATCCCAGCGTTTTGGAATGCGTACTACACGGCGTATGGAAGGGAATTTCTTCGAGGACAAAAAACGGGCAGTCACGCCGTTCGCGCCAATCATAAAATCTTCGATGATCTCTTTTGCTCGATTTTTTTCTTCTATTTCAAGAACACGGATTTGGTCGCCATCAAAAACCGGTTTCGCCTCAATGGTTTCCAGGCTGAGGGCTCCATTTAACTCTCTAAAGTTCTTCATTTGTTGGGCTGTCTGATCCTGCAGGCGGAGATTCTCATCGAGTCCGGTGACTGCCGTTATTTGCCCGGGGACAGGACCGCTTCCTGTCAACCAGGCAGCGACGCTGTTGTAGGCAAGTTTGGCATGGTTACGGACACGAGCCTGATATACATCCGACCCCTGGAGGGATCCATCCGCCAAGATCACCATTTCAACCACGATGGAAAGACGATCCTCATTGAAATTCAATGAAGTGAGGTTGGTGGAAAGCTTTTCGGGCAGCATCGGGAATATCTCCGCTGCGGTGTAGATAGACGTCGTATTATGGCGCGCATGTTCGTTAATCGCTGAACCATTTTTAACAAGTGCATCAACATCCGCTACAGCAACCAGGATCTTAACTTTGTCTCCCGGCAAGCCCTCAGCCACGGTAAGTTGATCCAGATCAAGAGAATCATCATTATCAATCGAAGACCACAAGAGTTCCGTGAGATCGCGCATTGATTCACCATTCAATGCTGCAGGCGCCTGGATCTTTTCAAGCTCGGAAAGGTCTGCGTTGGAAAAATCGGGGAGTAATCCCCGCTCCAACATGACCCGATGTGCAATGCTTTGCAAAATTGCGCGATGGGTTTGTTTATTTGTGTTCATAAGATTTGCTGTCCTTTTGAGAAATAACGCGACATAATCAAAGATTTAGTCATTCTTTGGGTGTTCCTTGTTTTCTTCCTGCTTTGTCTCAATTAAAATGGGTTCTACTGACTCGGAAGGTTCAGCGGGCAGAGCTGCTTTTAGAATGGGTTCAGCTTTCTCAATCAGAAGGGAAAGGCTCTCCATACTGCTGGTCAATAAAGGCAGAGACGGTTCACCCATTGACTTGATAATGTCCCATATCCGCGCTTGCCGCTCCTTGAGATCAGAAATCTTTGCCGCAGCCCCTGATATAGCGCGGTGGCTTATCAAACGGTTCCACAGGATTTGGCATATGACGGATAAAGGTGGAGCAATAATAAGCCCGACCAAGCCCAAAGCCTCCCCCATAACGATGAGCAAGACTATGGTCAGAATGGGATTATCCCATCGACGATTGAATAGCCGCGGCTTAACCCAGATTCCCACGGCACTCAAGATGATAAGTGCATAGAGCGCCGTAAAAAGGCCAATCTGCATACTTGTTACCAGGCCAACCACCAGCGCTGGAATGACTGCCAAGGCTACTCCCACC
>JBGQAS010000343.1:0-2882 GCA_041494435.1 Anaerolineaceae bacterium
AATTCTTCGAGGAGCACCACGTCCGCCGAATCCTGATCGGTGGACAAGAATCCAACATAGCTGCATTACGCAAGCAGCTCCCGAAATCCTGGCAAAGCCTGGTGATGAGAACTTTCGCTGCCAGTATCAGCGCCAGCCAACTGGAAGTGTTAACCCAGGCGCTGGAAGCCAGCCGGCAAGCGAGGGAAGCCCGCGAACAAAAATTGATCAGTGAAGTACTGGGCAAAGCCGTCACTCAAACCGGGGCTGTGGTTGGGTTGGAACCTACCTTGGATGCGGTCAATGGACGTCGCGTACGCCACCTGGTGGTCAATTCAGGGTTCCACAAACCAGCCTGGTTGTGTGCTGATTGCGGGCTGGCAACGCTCAACCCTGCACAGGTGTGCCGCAATTGCGACCACCAAACCCAGCCCATCCCTGATGCCTCGGATTATGCCGTCTCATCCGTGTTGCGGAACGGTGGCGAGGTAACCATCGTACCGGGTGACGATGCATTAACTAAGGCGGGATCCATCGGCGCATTACTGAGATATTAGACCCAAGATTGGATAAAAAAAAGACCCCATGCGATTTGAATGGGGTCTTTTTTATGCTTTATGGCTGTTCCGGGGGAATGGAAGCATTCGGCTTCTTGGCGCGGTAGATGATCCGACCGCGGGTAAGATCGTAGGGAGACATCTCCACGCGAACATGGTCGCCCAACAAGATGCGGATGTAATACTTGCGCATCCGGCCGGCCAGGTACGCCAAAACGTTCATCCCATTTTCAAGCTTGACAGTGAACTGAGTGCCAGGCAACGCCTCGACCACTACACCGTCCATTTCGATCTTATCTTCCTCTTTTGCCATGGGTCCCTCCCGGATCCTGCACCCTACTCACCGTATTGATTGGTGTACTGGCGCCTCTTCATGCGGCGCATGGACTTCTTGCGTTCCACACGGCGCTGTTCACTTTTGGAAACAAACCAGCGTTTCTTGCGCACAGTGGTCAGGATGCCACTTTTAACGACTTTCTTGCGAAAGCGCTTGAGCAGCATATCCTGGCTTTCATTGCTGCGTAAATTTACTGATGCCACGAAGTCTCACCTCCAATCCGGTTAGGGATTGAATAAAAAACGGCTGCGACACGCCAGCGCAGCCGGGATATATTCGAAAAGTTTTCGAAAATGTCAGCAGCAGTTGGCGCGGACCTCCTGATAAAAATCTAAAGATCAAACCGCAGAGGTTATTGCGAACGTAAAGATTATAACTCTTTGACCGTTGCCATGTCAATTGCACATGGCGAAAACAGCCGGGTGAAAACATCCGCTATTTAGGCGGCTTTTTTGCTTAGCAGATAAGTGACGACCGAGATGAACGGGGAAATGAACTTATCGAACATCAGGAAAGAGATGCCGAAGGCGATAATGTTCAAACCGAGCCACTTGTGGGTTGTATTTCCATCGGGACCGGGCAGGATGGCCAGCACGGAAACGACGAGCCCGCCAACGGCGAAGAGAGCCAACACGAAGATCGAAATGATCTGAACATTTTCGCTCAAAGTAACGTTGAGATTGGAGAGCAGGACGAAGCCGATGAAGGAAATGCCTCCAGCGATCAAACCGGCCAAGGTCAGCCAGAACTTGATACTAAAAGGAGCAGCAGGCATTTCTTCTACGACAACTGGAGCAACTTTTTTCTTTGTAGCAATAGCTTTCGCAGGCATTTTATTTTCCCTTCCGAAGGTAGAAATGAAGAACAACCGATTATATCAGGTAAACTCAGGATTTAGGGGGCAGCGGGGCATTGCGCAGGACGCACCGTCTGGCTGATGCACACCCGGGTGAGCGGGCTTCTGCCTTGGCACACCTGCAAGCTGACCACCCCCAGCGTGCCGAAATCAATGTTGCCGCTGCACACCCCGTGACCTGCCGTGCGGTAGGCGCAGGTGAGGTTGGTGGCTGAGTTGTTCGGATCGCTGACACTATCGATGATGATGTTGGTTGGCAGGTAATCGAATTCCAAAAGATAATTCCCCGCTGAGGGGCAGGATAAGGTGATATTCAACAAATTGAAGGGGAAATCAAAACCCGCGGGGTTGGTGGGCTCGTATACCAAGGCTTGTAGAGTGGGTGTGGGAGTGATTACGGGGGTGGGGGTGGGACTGCTACCCACACTGAAACAGCCCGTGAGGAGCAATAGACTAAATGAAACAATGATCAACTGAAATTTAAAACGATTGGACATAATCTCTCCGAATAGAAGCCATATTAATCAAATTATAATGAGAAATGGAGGGAGGATCGAAAGCAAAACAACATTGAATTTTGAAAACGGGGGGGTTCCATTCCTGATACAATTTTCCTTGTGAAAAACAACGAATCCACATCAGTCCCACTTCGAATTTCTCGAAAGACCGCTGCCCGGTTTCTCCTCGCACACCACGCTCTGCTCCCTTCGCGCAGCCTGGAAGGGAAGAACGGGATATTGAATTTCTTCAAACGGGTAGGCTGCATCCAGTTTGACCCCATCAATATCGTGGGGCGCAACCCTGAACTTGTGCTGCAAGCCCGAGTGAAGGATTACCGTCCGGAAATGCTCGATGAACTTCTGTATACCGATCACAGCCTGATGGATTGCTGGGACAAAGTCTCAGGAATCGCCCGGGTGGAGGATTATCCCTATTTTGCCCGTCACCGCCAGAGGATGTGCGAAAGGTTTACCGATGAAAGTAAAACGGAAATCCGTACGTCATTCGAACTGCTGGAAGTAATCCGGCGGGAAGGTGAATACGATCTTACCCAGCCCAGGAGTAGGGACATGATTGTATGGGACTGGGGGAGACCCGTACGTATGGAAAGGGCAGCTCTCGAAATTCTGTATGCCATGGGCAAAGTTGGAAT
>JBGQAS010000183.1:0-4896 GCA_041494435.1 Anaerolineaceae bacterium
TACCCTTGCCTGTTCCAGGAGATCATTTGCAATTTCTCCGTCAGAAACGCGGTTTGCCATTGCAAAATTTTCAAAAATTATGGGAAGGGCAACCATTTCCTTTTTTTGTCCATTAATATCCAAAATCATCACGGGTATCTGCGAACCACAGGAGCATGTTCCAACAGCATTTTCCACTTCACCGGTTAATTCACTTTTGTTTTCCTCTGGCTGACCCGAATCGTCTCCCTGTTCAACAAGAAGAGAATTGACTGACCTGGCGATGTCCTGTGAGATGACCTTGACCAAGACCTCCCCACTCGAGTTCAAATTCCTCAACCCTAGGATCCTACCTTCGTCCCGTTTTGCGTTGATTTCGCTGATCACAACGCTGCCCGCAGGTTTATTCGAATATTTTTCCGTTGCCCGAAAAGCACAGCGTTTTTCACAACCATCGATGGCGATGGTGGGGTAGAGTTTGGCAAAAGCTCGATCTCCCACTCCTCCTGCCAGGAAAAGAGGAAGACAGAGAGTAACCGTTTTCCCGGGTTGGAGATCATGGAGGACCCTCAGTGCGACTAAACGAGATACCAGACCTTCCGGAAGCTCTTCCCCTGAACAGGCAATGATGCCAACTTTTTTATTCCTAAGTTCAGGCATCTTGCACCTCTTGCTCGGTATTTTGGTCAAGCGCGATCACAATATCTTGAGCAATTGCGTGGGCAAGTTTTTGACCGCCTTCATTAAGTTCCGCAATACCGGAGGGCTTAAATTCGCGATATTTCTTCACCGAATCGAGGACAGAAACACTCTGGATGATTTTCCCTTTACATTCCTGGACCATTTTCGTCGCGCACGCCAGGTTACATCCGTCAATCGTAATGCAAGGCGAATTTGAAACATTCTTTCTCGATTCCTCGTCTCCCATCACAAGGAGTGCCAAAGCTCCCAGTTGAGTTTCATCCGGTTTTAAATCCTGGCACAAATCAAGGGCTGCCTCGCGAGTAACGGTGCCCAAAGATTTTCCGATCCCACTACAGGGAAAAACAAGTATCATCTTTTTATCCTTTTTCATTATTAAATATTCACGCACGCGAATATGTTCTGGTTAAAAAAATTACCAGATCACTTGATGTTCGTATCCATTTGCGCACAAGTCCCATTTCCAGGGTTGCAATGCGGGCAAGGACAATTTTCATATTTTTTATGAGAAAGATCCTTCAACTCATGAAAATCAGTACCCGTTATTAAGTTGGTTTGCTGAATTATGGCCAAAATATCAGGTCGGGCAAGTCGATAGAAAATATTCTTGCCTTCCCGATTGGTTGTCACCAACCCGGCATCTCGTAACGCCATAAGATGTTGAGAAATAGTCGCCTGGCGCATTCCCAAACATGTTTCTAAATGACAGACACACGCTTCATGCTCACCCAATGCCAATAGTATCCGCAAGCGGTTGGTTTGACCCAGCAGGCTTAAGATGTGGGCACTATTTTTTAATTCCGTTCTCATTGTGTTATTCATATTCGTGTACGCGAATATTATATATTATAATCCCTCAAAGTGAAGTGCTCTTTATCATATAAAGTTGGAGCACTATCTCCTCAATTATGTCACGCGACACTAAGTCAAATCACCCGATTTATTCATCCGATTAATCAGAACAAACATCACCCGGCATTAACTGATATTCATCCATTGACCATTTTCGTAATCCCGGTTACCTTTAAGCCTGCAAGAACCGAAGGAGGCAATTTTGCAAGGCTTGAAAAAATCTGAAGAGCAAGTCGGCGGGCACGGAACCGTGGTGCCCGTATACTTTTTAAAAGCTGACCTTCGGTTCAATAAAATACTTATTCCATCAAGACTGGAGATAATTCGATGACAGGAAATACCAATCCGTTTGAAATGGCGCAGGCGCAGTTTGACCATGTCGCCGATTTACTGAAGCTGGATCAATCCATCCGGGAAATCCTGCGCTGGCCCATGCGCGAATTCCATTTCCGCATTCCAGTGCGCATGGACGATGGCAGCATCCGCGTATTCCAGGGCTTCCGCGTACAGCACAATGATGCCCGCGGCCCCAACAAGGGCGGCATCCGCTTCCACCCTGCCGAGACCATCGACACCGTTCGAGCTCTGGGGACCTGGATGACCTGGAAGTGCGCTGTGGCGGATATCCCGCTGGGCGGCGGCAAGGGCGGCGTCATCGTCGACCCCGCCACTCTCTCGGTCACAGAAAAGGAACGCCTGTGCCGCGGTTGGGTGGACGTTATGTGGAAGAATATCGGTCCCCGTATGGATGTCCCCGCCCCGGATGTTGGTACCACTCCCCAGATGATGGGTTGGATGATGGACGAATACTCCAAGTTGACGGGCAACTTCACCCCGGGCGTCATCACCGGTAAACCTTTGGGCGGTGGCGGATCTCTGGGTCGCACCGAAGCCACAGGCTATGGTGTGATCTTCACCGTTCGTGAAGCCATGAAGTATTTAAAAATGGACACCACCAAATCCGAGGCAGCCATCCAAGGATTTGGCAACGTTGGTCAGTACGCCGCCATCGGTTTTATCGAGAAACTGGGTGGCAAGGTAGTGTGCGTGAGCTGCTACGATCGCATCGACAAGACCACTTACACTTTTG
The DNA here is from genome assembly GCA_041494435.1 of Anaerolineaceae bacterium. Lineage (GTDB taxonomy): Bacteria > Chloroflexota > Anaerolineae > Anaerolineales > Anaerolineaceae > JBGQAS01. The sequence goes on from JBGQAS010000183.1 coordinate 2,624, forward strand.
GTAAACCCGAAGGTATCGATCCTCACTTCCTGATGTCCATTACCGATCAATACGGTTCCATCGACAAGGAAAAAGCCAAGAAAGCCGGATACGTTGTGGAAGACGGATCCAAATGGATCAGCAAAGATGTGGATGTACTCATCCCGGCAGCCCTGGAAAGCCAGATTACAGCTGACACCGTGAAAGAAATCAAATCGCGGGTGAAGATCATCGCGGAAGGCGCCAACGGACCCACCACCCCGGAAGCAGATGAAGTCTTGATCAAGAAAAACATCTTCGTCATCCCCGATTTTCTGTGCAACGCCGGCGGCGTCACCACTTCGTACTTCGAGAGCGTGCAGAACGACATGAACTTCTACTGGACGAAGGAAGAAGTGCTTGAAAAACTCGACACCAAAATGACCGTTGCCTTCCATGGTGTACTGGATATGAGCGTTGGAGAAAAAGTATTCATGCGTGATGCGGCTTACATGGTTGCCATCGATCGCGTGGTGAAATCCATGCAGTTGCGCGGCTGGATCTAATCCGTAATAACTTTGGATATTAAAAAGTGGCGCGAATCTGCGCCACTTTTGTTTTTAATAAACTCACTGGAAAAAAACTATACCCGCGGATTCCTTGGTTTTCGCATTTTCCAGATCATGCTGGGACTGTTTTTGGGGTCGAATTTCTCCTCGGAATAATCTCCGAACAATGCAACCTTCTTAAAACCCACTTCAGTGCACATCTCTTCAAATTCCGTTTTTTCGATCACTGATAATTGAAGCGGAATGGTCTTCTTTTCGATCATAATATTCCTCATGTCGAACCGTTCGAAAATCTGGCTTCCCATCACTCCGTCACCCAAAGGGGTGAGTTCGGGTTGAACCATAACCTGCAAAGTCCCTCCTTCACCCGGTAACGGAAATTTGCCAATTTGTTTCAGCTTCGTGTTTGCCCATTCTTTGGTCATCACCGGGTTTTGTAGAGTGCAAAGGAAGGTACCACCGGTTTTTAAATGCTCATATATTCGCTGCAAAACCTGTAACCGGTCGCTTTTGTGGATGATCTCAGCAAAGGAATCTGATGGAATAATCACCAAGTTGAAGCGGTTTACCAGACAAAGGTCGATAACATCCATCTGGTATGTTTGGGCGAAAAGCCCCTTCGAGATCAGTTTTTGGCGGAAAATCCACAGCATTCGTGGTGACTGATCCAGGCAGGTAAGCCTGATTTTTGCCTTCAACAGGGGTATGGCAACCCTGCCAGTCCCGCTCATCAAGTCCAAAACATCTCCTTTGGCCTTTTTTGCCTCGGTCACAAAAAAGGCAAGGTCTTTGCGTGTGTGAACGTAGCTGTCGTACCATTCGGCAATCGAATCGTAGTTCATATTTTTTTCTAGAATTAATTACATGACCTGAAAAATGAGTTCAAATTTTCAAATTAATTCTACCTAAAAATCCTATTTTGGGGTCTAAAATTCAAGGTCAATAAACCCAATTTTCCCCCCATTCCCAGAGTAGTACTATCCAAATAAAATGCCAAACGCCTGGGTGAGGGGGGCACCCAAGCGTTTGACCAGATTAATATACCATATGTCAAGGAAAATAGAATTAAAATATCGTTAGAATTCTATTGCATTTTTGTGATTATGCTCTTTTGTGCACCCAATGTGAACTTGCTTTTTCCTCATCCCTGGGCTAAAGTAGAAAAATAGCCCCTTGGGAGGTAAATCTTGAATTCAATCCCGCGTAAATTTGGAACTTTCCGGTTTATCGGCACCTTTTTCAAGGTGATGGGGATCATTATCACAGTGCTTACCATTATTGGAGCGATTTTCCTGGCGATCGCCCTGCCCATTGGCGGCTCGGTATTGGGAAACCTGGTCCAAACTGCCGAAACTCCTGAACGTCTGTACAGCTATGGAATTCTTTCCGGGGTATTGACGGCATTGATCGTACTCGTAGTGGGGGGGTTGTGGGGTGCACTGACCTACGGGATCGGCGAATTGTTTTATGTGCTGATTGCGATTGAAGAAAATACAAGAGTAATCATCAAAGAATTGGGAAAGTAGAGATTTATTCCATCAATCAATTCGTACGAGAAAAAAAGGTGGAGGAGAGATGACAACTATAGCGATTAATTGGGGCAAGGGGAAAATGGACTTGGAGCTTCCGGCAGAGTGGAAAGTGATAGGCATCATGCAGCCGAATCCGCTCAAGGCCGCACTTAACTCGAAATTGGAAATCCAGAAAAGCCTGGCGAAACCAATCGGGTGCAAGAAACTGGCGGAA
>JBGQAS010000176.1:0-5039 GCA_041494435.1 Anaerolineaceae bacterium
ACGCTGAAAGAAAATCCAAATTGGCCATCGAGTTGATCAAGGTTTTGGGAGAAAACCCTGAATCCACTTTTCCAAAAGATTACTTTGAGTTGGTCAAATCGTAGGTCCATGGAAAAACAATCTCAACAGTCCAAAAAATCCATCATCCGAGTGTTGTTTGTTGCATCCGAAGCAGAACCCTTTATTAAAGTTGGTGGGTTGGGAGATGTAGCTGGTTCATTACCTAAGGCGATCCACAAACTTTCGCAAGAACCATCGTGCGATACGAAAGTTGATATTCGCCTCTGTATCCCATTTTACAAGTCCATCTCGATAACACCGAAAAAGCTCAAGCGAATTAACTCATTGACCATTCCGACACTAGGCGGGTCAGTCAATGGAGAAATCTTTTCCACAAAAATGGATGGCGTGACGGTTTATTTGATCAAGAGCCCGGCAATATCGAATGACCCCAAGATTTACAACCTGGATACTCGGAAAGATGGAGAGAAATTCGTTTTCTTCTCTTTGGCTTGCCTGGAACTTGCCAAAGTTTTGGGATGGAAACCGAATATCCTGCATGCCAATGACTGGCATACTGCCCTGGCAGTGTATATGCTTGGGATTAAGCAAAGGGAAGAAAAATTCTTCCGGAATGCACACTCCATGATCACCCTTCACAACCTGCCCTATATGGGGGGTGGGACGGAGAAAGCCATGAAGAAATTCATGGTCCCAGCTATAACCTCAGATGAACTCCCCCAATGGGCTTGCTACCAGCCATTACCCATGGGATTGTATTCTGCAGATGCCATTGTTCCGGTTTCACCCCATTATGCCAAAGAACTCTTGACTCCAGAATATGCCTATGAACTGAGCGGATTTTTCCGCAAAATCAAGAACAAAACAGAGGGCATCCTTAATGGCTTGGATTACTCCATCTGGGACCCGAAACAGGATCAATGCATTCCAACTAAGTTTTCCTTATCCAATCTCGACGAGCGCAAGAAAAATAAATCAGCATTAATTAAAGAATTTGCCTTTTCCGGAAATCCCGATACCCCGCTCTTAATCATGGTGAGCCGAATGGATCAGCAAAAAGGGATCGAGCTTGCCCTGGACGGATTACGGAATATCGCGAACAAAAAATGGCAAGTGATTATCCTGGGGAATGGCGATCCTTTGCTTGAGCAGGAAGCTCACCTTCTCCAAACCGATTTTCCAGACAAAGTGCGGGTAATTCTCCGCTATGATTCCGCTTTGGCGCATCGGATGTATGCCGGGGGAGATATCCTCTTGATGCCTTCCTTGTATGAGCCCTGCGGTCTTTCCCAAATGATATCGATGCGCTATGCCTGCATCCCCGTTGCTCGGGCAACTGGCGGATTGCTGGACAGCATTATCCGTACCACCGAGAAACAGATTGGAACGGGGTTTCTGTTTTCAGAAAAAACCAGCGATGCTTTCTCGGCTGAACTTCTGCACGCCTTGAGTTTTTTCGCAGACCAGTCAAAATGGAAAAGAATTCAAAAGAAAGCCATGCAGAAGGATTTCTCCTGGAAAAAATCAGCCGGAGAATATATCGACCAATATTGCAAATTGATGGAGAAGAAACCATGAACGAAAAGCGTACTTCCGGCATCATCCTGCATCCAACCAGTTTGCCGGGACCTGATGGGATTGGTGACCTGGGTGCTGAAGCCTATCGCTGGGTGGATTTCCTCTCTGCAGTTGGATGCTCCCTTTGGCAAGTTCTACCTTTAGGCCCTACTGGGTATGGCGATTCACCCTACCAATGCTTTTCTGCTTTCGCCGGAAATCCTTATTTGATCAGCTTCACAATGTTGGTGGAACAAGGATACCTCCACTTATCCGACCTTGAAGACCGCCCCGATTTCAACCTGGAATCAGTAGATTATGCAAATGTCATTCCCTGGAAAGTCAAAGTATTGGATCGGGCTTATCAGCGGTTCAAGAAATCAAAGAAACCTGAGCTCAAAAACAAATTCCAAGAATTTAAAACCGCCAATCGCTCATGGTTGGATGAGTTCAGTTTGTTCATGGCTATCAAGGAATCCTTTGGCGGAATTGCCTGGAATGAATGGCCCATCGAATTTCGGTCCAAATCTGAAGATATAATTCAGGATTTCAAACTCCAACAAGCGGATCTAATTGAGTGCCAGAAGTTTCGCCAATTTCTTTTTTTCTCCCAATGGCATGTCTTAAAGGAATATGCCAATTCTAGGAAAATCCAAATCATCGGGGACATCCCCATCTTTGTTGCCTTCGACTCATCCGATGCGTGGGGTCATCCCGAACAGTTTTACTTCAATTCCAAGGGACTCCCAACTGTCGTTGCAGGTGTTCCACCCGACTATTTTTCCCCCACGGGTCAGCTTTGGGGCAATCCCCTTTATCGCTGGTCAGTTCACCAGCAAACTGGTTTTGCTTGGTGGATCAGCCGGATCCAATCCACTTTGAAGCTATTCGACATTCTGCGGCTCGATCACTTCCGTGGATTCGCTGGCTATTGGGAAATTCCCGCCAAGGAAAAGACCGCTGTGAAGGGAAGATGGGTCAAAGGTCCAGGAGCAAAACTGTTCCAGGCAGTAAAAAAATCACTGGGGGAATTACCCATCATCGCCGAAGATCTGGGGGAGATTACCCCCGATGTGATTGCCTTGCGGGACCAATTCCATTTTCCCGGGATGAAAATTCTGCAATTTGCCTTTGGAACAGATGCGGATGATCCCTTCCTGCCGCACAACTATCCTGTTAATTGCGTGGCATATACTGGAACCCACGATAATGACACCGCGGTGGGGTGGTACACCCAAGCTCCGGAAAAAGAGAAGGATTTTCTCCGCCGATACCTGGGACGCCTGGGTGACGATATCTCCTGGGACATGATCCGAGTCATCTGGTCATCTGTAGCCGGGATGGTGCTTGCTCCCATGCAAGATTTATTGAAATTAGGGAATTCTGCTCGCATGAATTTCCCCAACACATTGGGATGCAATTGGATGTGGCGGATGCAGACTGATGAGTTGAGTGAGAATGTGCTTTTGCGGATGAAGGAGATGAACGACCTTTACGGCCGTACACCCCATTCTTAAGTTGCCAGGACTTCCATTCGCTGTTCCACACGGGAAGCCAGGTATATACCGCACAAGATTAAAATCCCACCAACGAGTTCGAAGACGGTGGGTTTTTCTTTTAAGATGATGAAGGCGAGAATTACCGTTCCCACTGGCTCCCCCAGCAGGGCAATGGAAACATAGGCTGCAGAAAGGAATTTCAATGCCCAATTGAAGGTGCTGTGTCCAATTACCTGTGGGACTAACGCAAGGGCGATGAGCCATATTAAATCTATGGGATTGGAAATTCCCATGGAAGTTCGAGAAACACCCACGAAGCACAACAAAAAAAGTGCTGCAATTGAGTAAACCAGGAAAACATAGGCAAGCAGCGAATGGTGTTCACGGACTTTTCTGCCTACCATCAAATACCCCGCTGAAAAAAAAGCTCCTGCCAGGGCAAAGATATTCCCAATGAAAGCTCTTCCCGTAAATAATCCCTGGCTTACTGTGCAGGAAAAAGAAGGGGAAATAGAACAGGCTTCACTCAATCCAACGATTACACTGCCCAGTAGAGCCACAATTAAACCAATTAATATTCCCTTGGTAATACTTTCCTTAAGCAGCAAAGGAGAGAAAAGCGCCACCCAAAGAGGAGCTGTAGTGACCAGGACAACCGAGCTAGCCACGGATGTGTATTCCAGGGATGTTATCCAGGAGGCAAAGTGACAAGCCAGTAGGAATCCAGAGAGGATGATCAAGATCCAGTCTTTACGAGCAATGGTGCGAATCTCTGATCGGGTTTTCCACAGGGCAAAAGGAGTAATGAACAAGGCAGCCAAAGCCATCCGATAAGCAGCAATCGCCAAAGATGGGATACCATCCCCCTGACCCAAGCGGATAAATATGGAAGCAGTGGAAACCGACACAATGGCAAATCCGATGGCTATAAATGGATTTACTTTTGGCTTATTCATGAGCGATAATTATACCTGTCTGTAATTCTAATAATGTTCTGATTAATAATCCCATTTGCGCTGGATACAATTTTAAAAAGTAGGAAAATCCAAGGAGGTCGAGATGGCTTTTGAATTACCCAAATTACCTTATGCTTACAATGGTCTAGAACCAGTCATAGATGCCATGACGGTTGAAATTCATTATTCCAAACATCACGCTACCTATACGAAAAATTTGAATACATCTTTGGAAAAATATCCCAAGTTCTTTGAATGGAAAATTGAAGAAATCCTGATGAAGTTGGATCAAATCCCGGAAGATGTCAGGGTGGCTGTAAAGAATAATGGCGGAGGATATTACAACCATATCCAATATTGGGAAAGCCTGGCACCGGTGGGGCAAAAGGAACCCTCGGGCAAATTAGCGGATGCCATTCAAAAAACCTACGGCGGGTTGGCACCCTTCAAGGAACAGATGGAAAAAGCCGGCTTGGGTCGGTTTGGAAGCGGGTATGCCTGGTTGAGCAAGAAAAAAGATCATTCGCTCGTTGTCCACTCCACAGCTAACCAAGATTCTCCCATGTCTGATGGAATGATGCCCATCATTACCATCGACGTTTGGGAACATGCCTATTATCTAAAATATCAAAACCGCCGCGCTGAATATCTTTCCAATATCTGGCAGATCATCGATTGGGTGAAAGCTGAAAAGCGATTTGTCGGGTAATCATCAGTAATTTTTGAAAAGGAGCCGAAAGGCTCCTTTTTTTACTTTACCTGGCTGGCGTAAACCGCCGCCCCAATGATCCCCGCCTGGTTTTGATATTGCGCCTGGACGATTTTCGCCCTCGTTTTCAGCAAAGGGATGAACTTATCTGCATCCCGGCTGATCCCTCCCCCAATGATGATCAAATCGGGAGGAGCAAGGAATTCAATCTCATCCAACACTTCCTGTAACCTGCGGGACCAATTCTTCCAGGACAATTTCTTAATCTTTCTTATCGCAGCAGAAGCCCGCTTTTCG
>JBGQAS010000421.1:0-2299 GCA_041494435.1 Anaerolineaceae bacterium
AGAATGCGGTGACTGAGAAACTATTTGTGATGACCAACACAACCCTGTTACGAACCAATTCAGCGAAGCTGGGTGAAACCCTGGACTTCCTGGCTGAATTGGGTGTGCCAACCGTGGGATTGAATGCGCTCATCCATTCAGGGCGTGGGTTAAAAGTGAACACAGGCCTGGATGAAAGCGAACTCACTCCCCTTCTCAACCTGGCGATCCAAAAGACCACTGAAAATAAGCAGAAATTAATTTGGTACACCCCTACCCAATACTGTCACTTCGACCCAGTCCAAATGCAGCTGGGCATCAAAGGCTGCTCAGCAGCCAGTTATGCCATGTGCGTTGAGCCCGACGGGAGCGTGATCCCATGCCAGTCCTATTATTCCAGCCTGGGAAACATCCTGGCAGACCCTTGGGAGGGTATTTGGAACCATGATTTAGCTGTAGGCTTAAGAGAGCATAAAAATGCCCCCTTCAAGTGCCTGCCCTGTCCCTTGTTCTCCGAATGTGGCGGCGGATGCCCCCTTTCACAAGATTTAACCCAACCTGAACCATCCATGATCCATTCTCAACTTCAAGTTTGATCCGGGAGGAATATCATGAAAGAACGATTTCGTGCATGGAAAGACCATTTTTTCAAAGATGTAAAGCCCATTGAGCCCGGAATGTATGCCTTTCAGACCCCGCCCGAGGTGCCAAAGCAATACCGGCTGCACTTGCGGATCGATCCGGGGGGAGAAGGCACCCTAATCGTAAATGCCAAAACGATCCTGCACCTGAACCAAACTGCTGCTGAATATGCCTATCACCTGGTGAAGCAAACCCCTCCTGATTCCGTCGCAAAGATCGTTCGAAGGCGTTACAAGGTAAGCCTGGAACATGCCCGAACCGATTACAACCAGATTGCGCAAAATATCCAAACCCTCATCGATACCCCCGATCTTGCCCCGGATATTTACCTCGATTTCGAACGGGTTGATCCCTATTCCCAGGAAAGCACTGCCCCGTTTCGTCTGGATTGTGCCATTACTTATCGCTGCCCGGAAGATACAAAAAAGAAAAATGCTCCGACCGATCGGGTAAAACGGGAATTGACCACCGATGAATGGAAGACCATTCTGCAAAAAGCGTGGAATGCAGGCATTCCGCATGTGGTCTTTACCGGTGGGGAACCCACCCTGCGACCCGACCTGCCCGACCTGATCGCCGAAGCCGAACGGCTGGGCCAGGTGAGCGGAATATCCACGGATGGGTTGAAACTGGCAGACCCCGGATACATGAAACTCTTGGTAAAGTCCGGGTTGGATCACGCGATGATTTTGCTGGACACCGAGAACAAGAAGGCCTGGGACGGGTTGAGAGCCATCCATGCAGAGGAGATTTTCGAAACCGTTCACCTGACCATCACGAATAAAAATAAAGCGAAACTTGACGACATCCTGGCTGAATTGGCCAAGATCAATGTGAACTCGGTTTCGCTGAGCGTGGATGACATGGCTCTAAAGCCCGAATTGTTGGCGATGCAGCACAAGGTTGCCGAACATCAACTGCCTCTTGTTTGGGACCTGCCCGTACCTTATTCCAATTTCCACCCGGTGGCTTTGGAACTTGCTGAAAACCAGGAACCTCGCAAAGGCGCTGGAAAAGCCTGGCTGTACGTGGAACCCGATGGGGACGTGTTGCCCGAACAAGGGATCTGCACCATCCTGGGGAATTTCCTCACGGATCCTTGGGAAAGCATCTGGCAGGCAGCTAAAAAGTTGTGACCTTCACGTTGCAAGACTGGCACAATCGATATAAGCAACAAGCGAGCTGGACCTCAGAGGTCCGTTCCCACCTGTTGGCAAAACTTGATCTACTCGCTTCCGACCGTGTCTTGGAAGTTGGAAGCGGGACCGGTGTTATTACTCGCGAATTGGCGGAAAAAACAAATACCATCACCTTTGGGGTCGATAACGATTTCACCAAGTTGATCTTTGCAAAAAATTACGACGCAAATTCAGGTTTTGCTTGCGGAAATGGGCTTCAACTTCCCTTCGCAGACAACCAATTTACACTGGTCTGCTGCCATTATTTTTTACTTTGGATCAATGACCAAAAAGCAGCCATTGCAGAAATGGCTCGGGTCACAAGGAATGATGGATATGTAATGCTCTTTGCCGAGCCTGATCATGCTGCCCGGATTGATCACCCTGAGATGTTTATTCCCTATGGAAGGATTCAGACGGATACTTTGGTCAAACAAGGCATCGATCCTATTGCGGGGAGAAAAATTGGCAGCATGTTGACCGCTTGCGGAGTGCAGGAC
>JBGQAS010000455.1:0-2107 GCA_041494435.1 Anaerolineaceae bacterium
ATGCGCTGCGGAACCTGTGTAGCTGCCTGCCCATTGGGTGCGATATCGCGAAAGGGAATGTCCAATTTGGATCTTTCCAGGCAAATCAAGCCCAAGGACGCCAGGAAGCAACCGAGCTTGGTTACTTTCGTCTGTGACTGGAGCCTACGCGAGGATGACGATATCAGCCTGTTGGAGAATTACCCTGCCAATATTAAAGTGATTCACATCCCATGCTCTGGCAGGATCGATCCGCAAATGGCTCTCCAGGCACTCAACTCAGGTGTTGATGGAGTCTTAGTTTGCGGTTGTAATCCGGGCGAATGCCATTTCAAGAGAGGCAATTATGTCGCTCAATGCAAATTGGGGTTGATGGACATGGCATTTGAACAAATGGATGTACCGCAGAATCGCATTCGGTTTGTCCAGATTGGCACTCAAGATAGGGGCAAAATAAAGCAGGAGATCGAATCCATGCTGCTTAGCCTGGAATTTACAAAGGAGGTGGCAGCATGAGCAAATCCAAGCCGAAAATGGCCTTTTATTGGGCTGCCTCCTGTGGTGGTTGTGAAATTAGCGTTGCTGAACTCGGTATGCGCCTCATTGAAGTTGGCGAAAAAGTGGATATCCTTTTCTGGCCGTGCATCATGGATTTCAAATACGACGATATTCGAGCCTTGAAAGACAAGGAAATCGATTTCTGTTTCTTCAATGGCGGAATCCGAAATACAGAAAATGAGGAAATCGCCCATCTTCTCAGAGCAAAATCGAAGAACCTGGTAGCATTTGGCGCTTGCGCTCATATAGGTGGCATTCCTGGAATGGCGAACCTTTCGGATGTGGAAACCATGTTGGAGCGGGTTTTTGATACCTGTCCGACATTGGATGAAACCAGGGGTACACGTCCAATCCCGAATTCCAAAGTCCCCGAAGGCGAAATAAAGATCCCGGCTTTGTTTGACCGGGTAAAAACCCTGGCTCAAACTGTAGAAGTTGATTATTTCATGCCTGGCTGCCCTCCGGTCGTCGACCAGATCTGGAAGGTTTTCCAGGACCTGCTCGCCGGGAAAGTTCCACCCAAGGGATCGTTCATCGGTGTGGATCCCCGGACGAATTGTGATACTTGCCCGCGTCAGAAGGGTAAAAGTGGAGCTCGCATCAAAGAATTCCATCGACCGCATGAAGTCATCTTCGATCCCAGTACATGCTTCCTGCCGCAAGGGATTATTTGTGCCGGCCCTGCTACTCGAGCTGGCTGCGGTTTACCCTGCATCAAGGGGAATATGCCTTGTCGTGGTTGCTACGGTGCGCCGGAAGGTGTTGTGGATCAGGGTGCCAAACTGATGAGCGCTTTGGGTGCGATCATCGACACGGATAAACCCGAAGAACTCGAGAAGATCATCGCAAGTGTCTCCGACATGGCTGGATATGGGTATCGTTTCAGCTTTGCAGATTCGATTATGAACAATATCAAGTACAACAGTACTTCGAGCAAGGAATAGAGGATCCATGAAACAAAAGATAAGCATCGATCCCATCACGCGTCTCGAAGGACATGGTCGCATCGACCTTTTCCTCAACGAAGAAGGCAGCCTAGAAAATGCCTATATGATCATCCCAGAATTGCGCGGATTTGAGAAATTCTGCGAAGGGCGCCCGGTGGAAGAAATGCCGCGTATCACCCAGCGAATTTGTGGCGTATGCCCCCTAGCGCACCACATGGCGGCTGCCAAAGCCGGAGACGCCGTTTACCACGTGGATCCTCCTCCTGCAGCCAAGAAGATCCGCGAGATGATGTACAACTCCTTCTTTGTTGCCGATCACGCCACCCATTTCTACGTTTTGGGCGGTCCGGATTTTATCATGGGACCCGAAGCTCCCAAGAGCGAGCGGAATATCCTGGGTGTTGTGCGTAAAGTCGGCAAGGAAATCGGTGCACGAGCCATCCAGCTTCTGCAGGACAACCATGAGATCAACGCCATCATCGGCGGGAGATATATTCACCCCGTAGCTGCCCTGGTTGGTGGTGTAAGCAAGCCTTTGACCAAGGAAGATCAGCAAAAAATCCTCGCTTTGGCTCAAAGATCCCTGGAAACAGCCAAGTTTTCGCTGGAGTTGTTCGACAAGA
>JBGQAS010000169.1:0-5164 GCA_041494435.1 Anaerolineaceae bacterium
AGTCCATCGATCGGGATGGCTTTACGGAACCCTTCGGCAACATGCAAGGCTTCCTGCCCGATCATGGCATCTACTACCAGCAAAGTTTCTTTGACCTTGACTTTCTTCTCGATCGAAGTCAATTCGTCCATCATGGTATCGTCAATCTGAGATCGCCCTGCGGAATCGACGATCACGACCGAATACCCGCCCTTGCTGGCTTGATCGTAGGCTTTCTTGACCAAATCCGCTGGGCTGACATTCGGTTGAGTGAAGACGGGGATATCGATCTTTTCCCCGAGAGACTGTAATTGATTTACAGCTGCTGGGCGGTACGGATCCGCGGCGACCAAGATGACCCGTTCTCCCTGGTTTTTTAGGATTTTCGCTAATTTGGCAGCCGCGGTAGTTTTCCCGGAGCCTTGCAATCCGACCAGGAGAATGACCCAAGGTTTCTCACCCGTCAGATCCAGCTTCATGGGTCCGCCAAGCGTCGCGATCAGCTCTTCGTTGACGATTTTGACCACTTGCTGGGCTGGATTCAGGGCTGCGGAAACTTCGACGCCAATAGCGCGTTTGCGGACACGCTCGATGAAATCCTTGACCACGGTGTAATGGACGTCTGCTTCGAGCAACGCCAAACGGACTTCACGCATCACCGCATCGATATCCTGCTCGGATAATTTACCGCGACGGCGGAGTTTTTGGAAAATATCATCAAGGCGCTTGGTTAAAGATTCAAACATCTTGTTTCTTACTTTATGAGTTCATCTTTGTTCGGAACTATCAAGAGGGAGGATTTTATGCTCATTAATCCATCGGGTCAAGAGAGGAGGAACTCAAGTTTTGGCAGGTTTTTCAGGTTCTTCAGGTTTTTTATGTTTTTCTTTTCGAGTTTCATTAAATTGGAATAAACTGCCGAGTATCGTGAAGACAACCCAAGCCACGATGATGAAAATAGGGTAAGCAGCGATCGCAGAGCCAACCACGGAAAAATCAATCTTTGTAATGGGTTTGTTCATCAAATAATAGGTTACTGCAGAAGGTGCAGCCACCCAGGCTGCTCCCCAAATGGCGGTACTAAGGATAATAATAGGTCGCTGGAACAGCACGGCTAATATCCCAAACGCTACAGAAACGATTATGGCAATAGGAAGTGTATTCCCCAAAGCCAGCTTGAGTGCCGCCAAGGTAAATCGGTTGCCGAAGATCACAGGGATTGAATTAGGGGCAAAGATAATCACTGAAAGGAAAAAACCAATCAAAGCCCCAGTGATGAACGTAAGGACCTTGTTCAGTGCGATGGATAATAAGAATCCAATAACTCCACCAATCACAAATCCTGCTACCAAAATCAGTATGATGGACGTTGAGCTGTTAGAACGAAGGGCAAAGACCAATGCCACAAGAAAGCCTAGCAACCCGCCAATGAAAAAACCTGAAGATTTGATGCCCGAAAAAATCCTGCGATACCCCCAAAAGCAGGCTACAAACCCTCCGATTATCAATAAGGCAAGGATAAGCAATGTTACATAAAACCAGCCGGACAAAAATCCTCCTCCCCGAAATGCCTCAATTCATTTCTAGCATGAATTCCCCTTGCAGTCAACTTTTAGGCCTTTAAAGGAGGCGTAACCATTTCAACAGGGATGGGTTACTTAATCAGATTACCGGAAGGCCCATTCTTGGAGGTAACAATGTCAAAAGTTGCAATTGTCACCGATAGTTCCGCTTATATCCCTGGAAATCTTAGCCAGGATTTACCCATTTTTGTAATCCCCTTAATCCTTCTCTGGGATAACCAATCTTTGAAGGACCTGGAAGAGATCACCACGGATGAGTTCTATGAAAGGTTGAAAAACTCCACTTCCTCACCCTCAACATCCCAGCCTTCACCCAGTGTATTCAAGGAAAAATACCAATCCCTTCTTTCCAAGGGATATGAGATCTTAAGTATCCATATTTCCGGTAAACTCTCCGGGACCATGGATTCAGCGATCAAAGCCAAAGAAATGCTTCCTGGGGAAAAAATTCGCATCGTTGATTCTGAATCCACGAGCATGGCCATGGGTTTTCAGATCCTCGTGGCTGCCCGCCTCGCCGCACAGGGTGCTTCACTCGAGGAATGTGAACAGATCGCCCTGCAAGCCAAGGCGAAATCAGGTGTGTATTTTGTGGTCAAGACCCTGGAATACCTTAAACGAGGTGGCAGAATCGGTGGTGCAGCTGCCTTTTTAGGCACGGTTATGGACCTCAAACCCATCCTGGAATTGCGGGATGGAAAAATTGAGGCAGTCGAAAAAGTTCGGACAATGAGCAAAGCAGTAGATCGTATGCTCGATCTTGTTGAACAGAAATTAGGAAAATCAGCGGGAAAAATCCATTTGGCATCTTTGTACACAGACTCATCAGGACCAGCGCAGATCCTTATGGACCGGGCCATTCAAAGGCTGGGGAAGGAAAATATCCTTGAAAGCACCTTGAGCCCGGTTAGCCCTGTGATTGGAACGCATGCCGGTCCCGGAACAATGGGGTTGTGTTACTTGTCAGGGATGTAATCTCGAATCAAAATGAAAAGAGAGCAGGATTCCCCTGCTCTTTTTTTGATAGAATGAAGAAAAACATCGCGAGGAAATCCATGTGGAACGTTGAAAAACTAGGCTTTCAAATCCCCGAAATCCTTTTACCCCGAAATTGTATAGATCCCCACAAGTGGGCAGTCATCGCCTGCGACCAATTCACTTCCGAGCCAGAATACTGGAAACTGGTGGAAGAGACTGTCGGTAACTCCCCGTCTACGTATAACATGATCCTGCCGGAAATCTACCTCAATACCCCGGAAGAATCTGCAAGGTTGATCAGTACGCGAAAATACATGAACCAATACCTGACAGAAGGATTGCTGGAGCCCCGGGAAGGATTGATCCTCGTTGAACGAAAAGCGAGCGGCAAGACACGGCATGGTGTGATGCTGGCATTGGACCTGGAAAGATATGACTATTCCAAAGGTTCTCAATCCTTAATCCGAGCGACCGAAGGGACCGTCCTGGACAGGTTACCACCAAGGATAAAGATCCGAGAAGGTGCTCCCCTGGAAATCCCCCATATCCTGGTTCTCATCGATGACCCTGAGAAAACAGCTATTGAACCACTTTTTCGGCATACCGATAAACTACGCCTGGTATACGATTTCGAATTGATGTTGGGAAGCGGTCATCTGAAGGGGCACTTACTGGATGACAAACCGATAATTGAAAAATTCCTGCACTCTCTCGAAGGTTTGACCGACCCGAAAGTATTTCAAAAGAAAAATGCCTTGCAAAAAGAGGAAGCCATCCTGCTATTTGCCATGGGTGATGGCAATCATTCCCTTGCTACTGCTAAAGCCATCTGGGAGAAAAAGAAACTGGAATATGGCATGGATCACCCCGCCCGCTATGCGCTGGTGGAAGTTGAAAATATCCACGATGCAGGTCTTGAATTTGAACCCATCCACCGGATTTTGTTCAACGTAAAAGAGGATGTTCAAAAAGGATTGAAGGAATTCTACAAAGATCAAATAAGCATTCTATCGGTTAATAGCCAATCTATAATGACAAAGACAGTTTGCTCGCTGGCTGAATGCACCCAGGCTTTTGGTCTAATCGGACCGAATGATTTCTCTATCGTTAGGTTCCCGCAACCTGCACATACTTTGACTGTCGGCTCGCTGCAGCCGTTCCTTGATGAATGGGTGGGAAAAAAGATAGCGGAAAAGATAGATTATGTTCATGGAGATGAAACGGTATGCACCCTGGGAAGCAGTCCCGGTAATGCCGGATTCTTCCTTCCTGCCATGAAGAAAACGGAGCTATTCCGTACGGTGATCATCGATGGGGTTTTGCCCCGTAAAACCTTTTCCATGGGTGAAGCGAGAGACAAACGTTTTTACATGGAATCCCGAAAGATTGTGAAATAATACGAGTTTCAGTTCGAGAATAAAGAAAACGGAAGTTTGACGCCATATAGTCCAGAGACTACAATCTTAACCAGATATTGATGAAGCCAAAATCGTTCTTCGAAAAAAAGATAGTCATTGCCATATTGATTGCTGTATTTATCCTCAGCATCCTGGGTGTAGGCTGGATTGCTATCGGGTTATTGCAAAGGGGAGCCATTGCCACCTCAACATTTATCCCATCCTCAACCTCGACCATCGTCACCCCTGACCCAATTACTTCCATCCAAATAACACCAGCTGATACTCCCACCATAACCCCTACTCCAAGCAACACTGACGCCGTTACACCCACCTCTGCACCTGTGGTTTCCCTCGGGGGATTCATCCTGTCGATGCGGGATGGGGATTATTACCATCTATATTATTACAACCCAGATTCTCACCCCTTTGTCAAACTCACGGATGGAGATTGGGATGATGTCTCTCCTGCTGTAAATCGAGATGGAACCAAAGTAGTATACAGTTCCAACAAGAATGGTTTTTGGGATCTTTTCCTGTTGGACCTGGTCGCCGGAAAAACTTTCCAATTGACCGTAACCAAGGATTTCGAAGGCTCCCCGGCATGGTCGCCGGATGGCTTGTGGGTTGTTTTCGATAAGTATTCCAACAACAACTCAAATCTTTACATCTTGGATATGAGCAATTACACCAATCCTCCCACCCAGTTGCCTCATGCCAGTGCGGAGGATAGCCAACCTTCATGGTCTCCCCGAGGGCGACAAATCGCATTTGCGAGCATTCAAAATAATGAAAACTCCATTTGGATAGCCGATCTTGACAATATTTCCAGGCTTTTTACCAAGGTGGAAGCACCCACTTCGATTGACCAATTGAATCCTGCTTGGTCCCCCACCGGGCAATTCCTGTCATGGTCCGGTGTGGTGGATGGGAACAGGTTCCTCTTCGTAAAGGACATGGACAATCCGGCAGCCCTTGCTCGGACCATCGGCGAAGGTTCTATTTCCATCTGGGATCAAAGCGGTCAGGTGCTGTATGCCATAGTCGAAAGCCCCAATCAAACTGACCTGGTTGGTTATAACGTAGCTGATGGAACCCTGGCGATGCCCTTGGTTCATTTGCCCACCTCCGTGAAAGGGATTTCCCAGGTGGTGAACAACGGACAGGGATGGCTGAATTCATACATTAGTTCAGCACCAGCATCTTTCCCAAGGAATTCGTTCATCC
>JBGQAS010000015.1:0-13666 GCA_041494435.1 Anaerolineaceae bacterium
GGTAAAATCACCGTTCGTCACCGTGGAGCAGGGAACCGCCAATACATCCGCATCGTGGATTACAAACGCGAAAAGATCGGCATCCCCGCCAAGGTTGCAGCGATCGAATACGATCCCAACCGGACTGCCCGTTTGGCTTTGTTGAATTATGCCGATGGAGAAAAGCGCTACATCATTTCTCCCCTTGGCTTGAAAGTAGGCGACACTGTCATTAGCGGCGCGGATGCAGAAATTCGACCGGGTAATTGCCTGCCCATCGTCAATATCCCCGTGGGTACGTTGATCCACAACATTGAGATGAAAGCTGGCAAAGGCGGTCAGATGGTTCGAACCGCAGGCGGATCTGCCCAGTTATTGGCAAAAGAGGGCGATTATGCCCACATCCGCATGCCTTCCGGTGAAGTTCACCTCATTCGCCAGGTTTGCTACGCAACCATTGGTCAAATTGGCAACGTGGATCATAGTAATGTGAAGTTGGGCAAAGCCGGACGGAAACGCCACATGGGAATTCGACCCACAGTTCGTGGAACTGCCATGAGCCCCCGCGACCACCCGCATGGTGGTGGTGAAGGTCGGCAACCCGTTGGTATGCCTGGACCCAAGAGCCCCTGGGGTCGCCCCACTCGTGGGTATCGGACTCGCCGAAACAAGGCGACAACCAAGTACATCCTGAAACGGCGCAACTAATTCCGTTTCCTAGCCGGAACCGCGAATTACTGAGAACAAGAGAAGGACGAAATTATGTCAAGATCGCTTAAAAAAGGACCGTATGTAGAGCCCAAGCTGCTCAAGAGGATCGAAGAGATGAACAGCAAAGGTGAGAAAAAGGTGATCCGAACCTGGAGCCGCGCAAGCACGATCTTCCCACAGATGGTTGGGCACACCGTAGCCGTGCATGATGGTCGTCGACACGTTCCGATCTATATTACCGAGAACATGGTCGGGCATCGCCTGGGCGAATTTGCGCCTACACGCCATTTCCGTGGCCATCTTTCTGCAAAAGCCACTGAAGTAAAGGTGCAATAAGCCATGGCTACCGATATCCGAGCAACTCTCCAAAACTGCACTTTCTCTGCCCAGAAAACCCGCTTGGTCATCGATATGATCCGCGGCAAAAGGGCAGTGGAAGCATTGAATATCCTGAAGTTTTCGAACCGCAAAGTTTCCGATCCGCTTGCGAAACTGCTGGATTCAGCCATCGCCAACGCCGAAGAGAATTTTGGCCTGAACCGCGATGCACTCGTTATTCATACGATTACCGCGGATGAAGCCCGCACCCGCAAGTGGCGCCGTTTCGGTGCCCGGGGACGCTTCAAACCGCTGCTCAGACGGTCTTCGCACATCACCATCGTTTTGAGAGAGAAGGAATAGTCGATCCGCAGAAACTTGCGAATTAACTAATAGAGGACACCAGGAGAAATTATGGGTCGCAAAGTACATCCAATCGGTTTTCGTCTCGGGATCATCCAACCCTGGTCAGGGCGCTGGTATGCAGAAGGAAAGGAATATTCCGACCAACTGCTACAAGACCTTGCCATTCGCAAGTTGATCCGCAAAGTCGCCGAAAAAGCAGGCGTTTCGAAAATTGAAATCGAACGCTTTCCGGGCAAAGTAAAAGTGGTGGTTCATACCGCCAAACCGGGGATCCTGATCGGTCGCAAGGGAGATTCCGTAAAAATCATCCGGCAAGACCTGGAAGCTTTAACGGAAAAGAAAATCGATCTGGAAATTAAAGAAATCAAGAATCCTGATATCGATGCCTACCTTGTAGCGCACAATATCTCGGACCAGATTGAACGCCGCATCAGCTATCGACGTGCCATGAAACGTGCCGTGCAGCAAGCCATGCGCCAGGGAGGCCTGGGAATCAAGATCGAGGTTTCCGGGCGGTTGAGTGGTGCAGAAATGGCACGCGAAGTAAAAGTCCGTGAAGGTCGTGTGCCTTCCCAGACCCTGCGAGCAAATATCGATTTTGCCCGTGCCGAAGCTCTGACCACCTATGGTCGGATTGGTGTGAAGGTCTGGATTTACTTGGGTGAAGTTCTGCCGGGTGTGGAAGAGAAAGTTGAAACCACCGAAGGCGTGTACGTTAGCGAATAATAAAAGGCTGATTCAGCCTGAACGAAAGAGGTAGTTGCCATGTTGATGCCTAAACGTGTGAAATGGCGCAAGCAGCAGCGCGGTCGTATGACCGGAAGAGCCTATCGAGGTGCCGAAATCTCCTTTGGTGATTACGGTTTGCAGGCTCTCGAACCGGGTTGGGTGACCGCACGCCAGATCGAAGCTGCACGGCGAACGATTGTCCGTGCCATGAAGCGCCATGGAAAGGTGTGGATTCGAATTTTCCCGGATAAACCATACACCCATCGCCCTCCCGAAACCCGCATGGGCAAAGGGAAAGGCCCGGTGGAATACTATGTAGCCGTAGTACATCCCGGAAGGATCATGTTCGAACTGAGTGGTTTGGAAGGCTCAGCTGCAGTGGATGCACTCCGTCAGGCTGCCTACAAGTTTTCCATCAAGACAAAGGTGGTTTCAAAGCATGAAAGTGCCACAGGAGAGACAATATGAAAATCTCCGAAATCCGCCTTATGTCCAATGAAGAACTGGTCACCAAGCTGGCTGATACCCGGCAGGAGTACATGAATCTCCGTTTCCAGATCACTACGGGTCAGCAAACGGATACCAGCCGATTATCCGCCATGCGTAAAACAGTGGCTCAATTTGAGACGATTTTACGGGAACGCCAATTGAACCTCAACCAGAACCTGGAAGCCAAAGCAAAGACAGCCAAACCAAAGGCTAGCAAACGGCCGACCAAGGAAACCAAGGCTGAAGTCAAGAAAACCGTTGCTAGCGAAGGCGTTGCCATTCCTTCCGAAGAAGAACAACTCAAGGAAGTGGCGAAAGAAAAGGCGCCCAAGAAAGCAAAGACGGCTGCCAAAGAAGGTAAAGCTGCGAAACCAACGAAACCCGCTAAACAGGCAACCAGCAAGGCAAAAACAGCGAAAAGCACCAAGACGAAAGAAGGTGACAAATGAACGAACGACGGCGCATAGTAGGCGTGGTCACCAGTAACAAAATGATGAAAACAGTGGTCGTCGAGATTTCACGATCCTTCCGTCACCCTTTGTACAAAAAGGTCGTCCACACCAGCAAACGGGTAAAGGCGCATGATGAACTAAGTTGCCAGATCGGCGACGAAGTGAAAATCGTTGAAAGCCGTCCCTTATCCCACCAGAAACGCTGGGTGGTTGAAGAAATTGTGAGACGCGAAGGCAAAGCCCTCAAGATCGAAGATACCATCGCAGCTGCTGAGATCAAACCGGAACCTGAAGAAGTCGCTCTCCCGGAACCTGAATCAACAGAACCCGTTCCTGCCGGGCAACCCGAGGGAGAGCCAAAATGATCCAGACGGAATCTCGAGTCAAGGTTGCCGATAATACCGGAGCCCGTGAAATCCTGGTGATCCATGTGATGGGCGGTTCCAGGCGTAGATACGGTTATGTCGGTGACGTCATAGTTGGTACTGTGAAATCATCTGCTCCCCAAGGGACAGTTAAGAAAAGCGAAGTTGTCAAAGCTGTGATCGTACGGTGCTCAAAAGAATGGCGTCGTGAAGATGGTTCCATCATTCGCTTTGACGACAATGCGGTCGTAATTTTGGACACAGATGGTCAGAATCCCAAAGGTACTCGTATCTTTGGACCTGTAGCCCGCGAACTGCGTGAAAAGGGCTATATGAAAATCGTTTCACTAGCTCCTGAAGTGATCTAGGAACAGGAAATACTATGGAATTGAAAATACATAAAGGCGACACGGTGGAAGTCATCACCGGAAAAGCCGAAGACAAAGGAAAACGTGGAGAAGTGATCCGCGTAAACCCCCAGGACCGCCGTCTGGTCGTCCAGGGAGTGAATGTACGCACCAAGCATCAAAAGCAGGTGCAATCCCAGGGTCGTACGGTGAAACCCGGTAAAGTTCGTTTTGAAATGGCTATTGACATTTCAAATGTCATGCTGGTTTGCAAGAAATGCAACAAACCCACCCGGATCGGTTTGTCACGTGAAGGTGGTAAATCCCAGCGGGTGTGCAAGAATTGCGGTTCGCTGATCGATGCTTGAACCCGCGGAGAAAAATGATGAATAGATTACGAGAACGATACGAAAAAGAAATCACACCCGCTTTGATCAAGGAGCTTGAGCTCAGTAATGTAATGCAAGTTCCCTTTGTCAAAAAAGTTGTAGTGAATATTGGTCTGGGCGAAGCTCTTGATAACCCTAAAGCTTTGGATGCTGCTGCGGGGGACCTGGCTGCGATCACCGGTCAACACCCGGTCATCACCAAAGCCCGCTTGAGCATCGCCAATTTCAAACTCCGTGAAGGTCGTTCCATCGGCGCCATGGTTACTTTACGCGGCAGTCGCATGTGGGATTTTCTGGATCGGTTGATGAACATTGTGCTCCCCCGTGTGCGTGACTTCCGTGGTGTTTCACCGGAATCGTTCGATGGTCGCGGAAACTACACGCTGGGCTTGCGCGAACAGATCATCTTCCCCGAAATTGAATACGATCAAGTGGATAAGATCCGTGGTTTGGAAATAACCATCGTTACATCAGCTGGAAATGACGAGCGGGCAAAAGTTATGCTCCAAATGCTCGGGATGCCCTTCAGGAAGGTATAGTATGGCAAAAACTTGCATGAAATATCGAGAAATGCGACGAAAATACCCTACCAGGGTACGAAATCGCTGCAAACGCTGCGGTCGACCGCGCGGCTACATTCGGCGTTTTGGTCTGTGCCGGATTTGTTTCCGCGAACTGGCGCTGGAAGGCGTAATCCCTGGTGTGACCAAGTCGTCATGGTAAACCCGGACCGGAGGAAGCTAACATGAGTATTGTGAATGATCCTATTGGTGATATGTTAACCCGCATCCGGAATGGTGTTATGAATAGCCAATCCGCGGTGGCCATGCCCGATTCAAAGATCAAGGTGGAAATTGCCCGGATCTTGAAAGAGGAAGGGTACATTGATTCATATGAAGTTGTCGACGGTGATAAGCAGAATCAGAAAGTTCTCCGTCTCAAACTCAAATATGTAGGCGAACGCCGTGAGAAACAACCTGTGATCACAGGTCTGGTTCGAGTAAGTACGCCAGGCCGCAGGGTTTACAGCCGGAAACAGGATATTCCCTGGGTGCTCTCGGGCATCGGTGTTGCCATCCTTTCCACCCCCAAAGGCGTAATGACAGGGCAGCGTGCCCGGCAGTTGGGTGTCGGTGGGGAAATTCTCTGCAAAGTTTGGTAGAGAATGTGGAAAAGAGGAGGTTTATACAGTGTCTAGGATAGGTCGATTGCCCATTACAGTGCCCGCAGGGATCCAGGTGAAGGTCGAGGGTTCCGCTGTGGAAGTGCAGGGCCCCAAGGGAACGATGAAGCGCAGTTTCTCATCGGATATGACCATCGTTTTTGAAAATGGCCAGATCCTTGTCACCCGGAATTCCGAAGAAACCCCCGTCAGGGCTATGCACGGCACAACCAGGGCTCTTCTTCAGAACATGGTAACCGGGGTGCACACCGGGTACACCCGCGTCCTCGAAATCGATGGTGTGGGGTACCGGGCGGAGATGGATGGCAAGAATTTGATGATCTATGTCGGATTTTCCCATCCCGTAAAAGTGGAACCCATGGAAGGTATCACCTTCGATGTGGATACCAAAACCCGTCAGATCAAAGTGATGGGTTCAAGCAAAGAACTTGTGGGTCAGGTCGCTGCGGATATCCGCAAGATCCGACCCCCCGAACCCTACAAGGGCAAAGGAATTCATTATCTGGGCGAGAAATTGCGCCACAAACCTGGCAAGTCTGCCAAGACGAAAGGTGCAGTCTAATCACAGGTGAAGTCATATGGCAAAGTCAAATAGAACAGACGCTAGATTACGAAGGCATCGCCGTGTCCGCAAGAACCTCAGCGGCACGCCGGATGTACCCCGCTTGAACGTTTATCGAAGCCTGGCGGAAATTTATGTCCAGGTGATCGATGACCAGCACGGTTTCACCCTGGCCTCCGCTTCCACCATTGAACCTGAGTTGGTGAAAACGCTAAAAGGGAAGAAGAAAACCGAGCAGGCAAAAGAAGTTGGAAAATTGATCGGTAAGCGTGCCCTGGAAAAGGGCATCAAGAAAGTCGTATTCGACCGAGGTGGTTACAAGTATTTCGGTCGGGTGAAAGCACTGGCGGATGCCGCCCGTGAAGCCGGTCTCGAATTTTAATGCGTCGAGTTGAATTGAGGGCTTGATTATGGAAATGGAATACAAACCTTTAGAACAGAAGTTTGACGAACGTGTGATTGAGATCGCGCGGGTAGCCAAAGTTGTGAAAGGTGGACGTCGTTTTCAGTTCCGCGTAACGATCGTCACTGGCGACAACAAAGGCAAAATCGGCATCGGCATTGGAAAAGCGAATGCAGTTCCGGATGCCATGCGCAAAGCCACCGATCGCGCTCACAAAGATATGCGCCTGATGAAAATTTCAGGTACAACCATCCCGCATGAAGTCACTGCCAGAGTGGGTGGAGCCGTGGTACTTTTGAAACCCGCCTCCGAAGGCACCGGAGTTATCGCAGCCGGTGGTGTACGTGCCGTATTGGAAGCGGCTGGCGTTCGCGACATTTTGACCAAGTCGTTGGGAAGTTCGAATTTACTGAACGTGGTAAAAGCCACCTTCGATGCCCTCGATCAATTGAAATCTCCCGAGGAAGAGGCCATTCGCCGGGGTAAGCCCTTGAAGGATCTTATCCCGTACTGGGAACGGAGGAAGAATGGCTAAGGAGAAGGAAGGAAAACTCCTTCAGATTACCTATATCCGCAGCTCCATCGGATATTCAAAAAAGCACAAGGCTACCATCCGTGCTTTGGGTTTTCATCGCTTGCACCAAACGGTGGTTCATCCAGATAGCCCCGCTCTGCGCGGCATGCTTTCCAAGGTGGACCGTCTGGTGAAAATTGTAGAGCAGGAATAATCATGAAACTGAACGATCTTAAACCGAACGCGGGTAAAACCAAAGTTCACAAGAGAATGGGTCACGGTATTTCAGCCGGTCAGGGTAAAACTGCCGGTCGTGGTACCAAGGGCCAGAATTCACGCTCCGGTGAAGGTGGCAGACTCTACCGCCAAGGTGGAAATCTTCCCTTCTTCCGCAAACTACCCTTCCGTCGCGGTATCGGGTTCACTCCTCCCAACCGGGTGGAATTCAACATCGTTAATCTAGACCAAATCAGCAAATTTGGGAAAAAAGAAATCACCCCCGAATTATTGGCTGAGAAGGGTTTGCTGCACCATGCCTTGAACCCCGTGGCAGTCCTCGGTCGGGGAGAAGTCAAGGAAGCCCTTACGCTCAAGGTTCACCGCATCAGCAAGACCGCCCGGACAAAAATCGAAGCTGCCGGCGGGAAGATCGAGCTGATTGGGAAAGAATCCAAATAAGGAGATCAGGATATGAAGCGTTCAGCCTGGCGGTATCTGTGGAAATCTGAAGACATCCGTAAGAAGCTTTTATACACGCTTCTCTTCCTGGTTATCTACCGTATTGCTGCCAACATCCCGGTCCCGAATATCAATCGGGCAGTCCTGACCAGCCTGGCAGCCAGCGGTGGCGCAGCGGGAACGCTCATCAACCTTTTTGACCTGCTTTCGGGTGGAACGGTGTCCCACTTTTCCATCCTGGCTATGGGCGTTTATCCTTACATTACCGCTCAAATTATTTTGCAGTTGCTCAGCCCCATTATCCCTTCCTTGGAACGTCGGATGAAAGAGAATCCGCGTGAATTCCAGAAATGGCAGGAGAGATGGACGGTTTACTTAACCATTCCAATGGCACTTCTGTCTGCTTTCGGGCAAATTAATATTTTTAACAGCATGGCCAGCGGACAAAGTGTGTTGTACAGCTATGGCTTTACCGGTGCGAACCTTCTCCCCACAATGGCTACCTTGATCAGCATGGTGGCAGGGACCATGTTCGGCATCTGGATCGGGCAATTGATTTCCGAATTCGGTATCCCGAACCAGGGCCTTTCCCTGATCATTTTCGCAGGGATTGTCTCGCGTATGCCAGCCAACCTGATTGCCATTTTCAACGATAAAGTTAATTGGTGGTGGATGTTGGCCATCATCTTGATCGTCCTCGTTCTCACCATCTTTGCCATCGTTTTTGTCCAGCAAGGGCGCAGGAATGTCCCCGTGCTGTTCCCGGGGCGACGGGTGGGTAACCGCATGTCCATGCCGGTACGCAGCAACCTTCCCTTGATGGTTAACATGGCAGGCATGATCCCGTTGATTTTCGCCCAATCGCTGCTTTCGTTCCCAGCAATCCTTGCCAGTTTCTTTACTCAATCGAAGACTGCCTGGGTGGCGAATTTTGCCCAGGGCGTTTCCAATACGTTTGGTGGGACGAATGCTATCTATCCCATCCTGTACTTCCTGTTCGTGGTCGGTTTCACTTTCTTCTATACCGACGTTTTGTTCCAACAACAGGACTATGGCGAGAATTTAAAGCGCCAGGGTGCCCAAATCCCGGGTATCATCCGCGGAGCCCCCACACAGAAGTATTTATCCAAGGTCCAGCGCCGGATTACCTTCCCAGGTGCCTTTTTCCTGGGCATAGTAGCCGTGCTGCCCTATGTATTGAAGTTCCTGATCACAGCCATCAATAAGGATGCCACCATTTCGACCAGTACCTTGTTCCTCGCATCTGCAGCAGGCTTGCTGATCGTGGTTGGTGTGGTACGCGATACCTTCACCATCATCGAAACCGAGTTGAAGTTGCACGGTTATGATGAGAATCTGATCAAGGGGTAGTGCAAGTTGGCTTTTTATATCGTTTTGCTCGGTCCTCCCGGAGCCGGCAAAGGTACGCAGGCAGAAATTGTTGCTGAAAAATACAAGATTGCCCATATATCCTCTGGCGATCTTTTCCGGGAGAACATCTCCAACAAGACCAGGTTGGGGATGGAAGCAAAAGGTTTCATTGATCGGGGCGAACTTGTCCCGGATGATGTGACCATCGGGATGGTGAAGGACCGGCTGCAGAAACCTGATTGCAGCAAGGGAGCCCTTTTGGACGGGTTCCCGCGGACCCCTGCACAAGCGGAAGCGCTGGATAAGATGCTCAGCGAATTGAAAGGGAAAATTGCGAGCGTACCTTTCATCACCGTTCCGGAAGACATTTTGATCGAACGGTTGGGCGGCAGGCTTACCTGCCGGGCAGCCGGGCACGTGTACCACATGAAATTCCATCCGCCTCAGGTCGCTGGAAAATGCGATCTGGATGGATCAGAACTTTACCAACGTGAAGATGACAAAGCGGAAACCGTCAAGAACCGTATATCAGTTTACACAAAGCAAACCGCGCCCTTGATTGAACATTACACCAAAAAGGGTATGCTCAAGGAAATTGACGGGTCGCAACCCAAGGAACAAGTCACCGAGCAACTGTTCGCTGCGATCGACAAGGTCCGAAAATGAGCTGGGATCGACAAGTCACCATCAAAAGCGCACAGGAAATTGCGATCATGCGGGAAGCTGGCCGGATCAATGCAGAAGCCCTGGGAGCTGCCAGAGCCATCATCCGACTGGGCGTCACCACCGCAGACTTGAATGCGGCAGCAGAAGAGGTCTTGAAGAAACATGGTTGTTATTCGCCCTTCAAGGATTACCCGGGACCTTATCCTTATCCCGCGAGCACCTGCGTCAGCGTGAATGAAGAACTGGTGCACGGCATCCCGGGCAATCGGAAGTTGAAGGAAGGCGACATTGTTTCGGTGGATTGTGGGACCGTGTACGAAGGCTTTGTTGGTGATTCAACCTTCAGTGCTCCTGTAGGTGAGATCAGCCCCAAAGCCAGGAAATTGCTCCAGGTGACTGAAGAGGCTCTCGCGATCGGGATTGAAAAGATGGTTGTGGGGAACACCACCGGCGATATAGGTGCTGCCATCCAGAAATATGTGGAAGGGCAGGGGTTCCAGGTGGTAAGAGAATACACGGGGCATGGGGTGGGGCGCCACATGCACGAAGCCCCACAGGTACCGAACTATGGGTCCCCCGGGCAGGGAATTCCATTGCGTGTGGGGATGACCATCGCCCTTGAACCAATGGTGCTGGTGGGAACACCTTACACCAAGGTGCTCGCGAACCAGTGGACTGTCAGTTCCCGGGACGACAGCCTGACTGCACACTTTGAGCATACTATTGCAGTCACGGAATCGGGTCCGGAGATATTAACCACCCTGTAATCGTCCGATTTCTAGACGAAAAGGGAAACTAAAGGTATAATCGCAACTTTGGCATCGTGAACGGAAAATGAAGGAGAAGTAAGGCATGAAAGTGACAACATCTATAAAGAAGCGCTGCTCCAAATGCAAAATCGTGCGCCGTAAACGCACGTTGTATGTGATTTGCGAAAATCCCAAGCATAAACAGCGACAAGGATAGAGGTTATGGCAAGAATTGAAGGTGTTGAGTTGCCGCGCAATAAGCGCATCGAAGTAGCTCTAAACTACATCTACGGGATTGGCCCTGGTCGTTCGCATGAAATCCTTTCGGCTACCAAAGTCAGTCCGGATATTCGCGTGAAAGATCTGACCGAAGCTCAAGTCGCCCTTTTGCGCGAATACATCTCCAAGAATTACAAGTGTGAAGGTGATCTGCGCCGCGAAGTTCAAATGAACATCAAGCGCTTGATCGAAATTGGTTGCTACCGCGGATTACGCCACCGCCGGAATTTGCCCGTTCACGGACAGAGAACCCGTACCAACGCGCGCACCCGCAAGGGTCCGAAGAAAACCGTTGCCGGTCGCGGCCGCCGTAGAGGCGCAACAAAGAAATAACCCTGGCATCCGGGTTTCGGGTGGGGACCTTCCTTCCCGCGGCAGCCTGATCGCCCGGAAGTCAAGATTGAACGAAGAAATTAACCAAACGAGGAATTATGGCACAAACAGTACGTTCCACGCGCAGGACATCCACCCGTAAGGGTAAGCGTTCGCTGTCC
Organism: Anaerolineaceae bacterium; assembly: GCA_041494435.1. Classification (GTDB taxonomy): domain Bacteria; phylum Chloroflexota; class Anaerolineae; order Anaerolineales; family Anaerolineaceae; genus JBGQAS01. The sequence goes on from JBGQAS010000015.1 coordinate 11,045, forward strand.
TCCGCCCAGATCCATATTTATGCCTCCTTCAACAATACCATCGTCACCGTGACAGATGGGCAGGGCAACGCAGTTTGTTGGGGAAGCGCAGGATCCTCAGGATTCAAAGGCTCGCGGAAAAGCACCCCCTTTGCCGCTCGTCTGGCAGCTGAACAGGCTGTCAAGGCTGCGATTGGTTTGGGTATCCAGGAAGTGGATGTCATCATCAAAGGTCCTGGCCCGGGTCGCGAAAATGCCATCCGTGCAGTGCAATCGATGGGTTTGAAAGTCAAATCCATTGCCGATGTGACGCCGGTACCCCACAATGGGTGCCGACCTCCCAAGAAACGCCGCGTCTAGGAAAAGGAAGGTATTTAAATATGGCACGATATATAGGTCCGGTATGCAAGTTATGCCGGCGTGAAGGTGAGAAACTGTTTTTGAAGGGTGCGCGATGCTTCAGCCCCAAGTGCGCTTTCGAGCAGCGTGGGTTTGCACCTGGGATGCACGGCAGAACCAGCCAAGGTCGCGGCGAACGGGAATCAGATTATTCCCGCCAGTTGAGAGCCAAGCAAAGGGCACGCCGCGTGTATGGCATCCTCGAACGCCAATTCAGACGATACTTCCACGATGCGCAACGACGCCGTGGGTTGACAGGTTTGAACCTGCTCCAGACACTTGAACTTCGCCTGGACAACGTGGTATTTCGCATGGGCTTGGCGGAAAGTCGATCCCAGGCGCGTCAGTTGGTCAACCACAGTCATTTCATGGTGAATGGCATCCGTGCAGACATCCCCTCCATGCTTTTGAAACCCGGGGATAAAGTAACTCTTCGTGAAGGTTCCAGAAAATTGGAGCACTTCAAAGAACTGCCCGACCTTGCTGAAAAGAGACAGTGCGCTGTCTGGCTTGATCGGGATGTGAAAACTATTAGCGGTCGTGTTCTGCGGCTGCCTGAACGTAGTGAGATCGACGGTAGTCTAACAGAACAATTAATCGTTGAGTACTACTCGCGATAAAAGCATTGAACTTTCGATGCAACCATGATCTTCCTTAAGGAAGGGGTGCAACGTGTCACTAAGTAATATGGTTACACCTGTAGTTGAACGGGAAGCAGAAGCCCGCAACTATGGAAAATTTGTCATCAGTCCGCTGGAACGTGGGTACGGGTTGACCCTCGGGAATTCCTTGCGCAGGGTGTTGCTGTCCTCTTTGGACGGTGCAGCCATTGCCTCCATTCGGATTTCCGATGTACTTCACGAATTCATCGATATCCCCGGCGTCCGCGAAGATGTCATCCAGGTCATGCTTCAGGTAAAGCAACTCCGCCTGATCATGCATGAAGGCGATACCTCCCGCCTGCACCTTGATGTACGGGGTGAAGGGGTTGTGACCGCAGCGGATATTCAAACTCCGGCAGATGTTGAGATTGTCAACCCGGACTTGTACCTGTTCACCGTCGATGACAACAAGACCCGCCTCGAGATTGATTTCATGGCGGAACGCGGTCGCGGATATTCTCCCTCCTCTGACCGAAGCGGAAAGCTTCCCATTGGCGAACTTCCCACCGATGCCATCTATACCCCCGTAAAACGGGTGAACTACACGGTTGGGTCAGCCCGCGTGGGCCAAAGCACGAACTTCGACCGTCTTGTCCTTGAAATATGGACGGATGGCACCATTTCCCCCGAAAAAGCTTTGGGGGGTGCCTCCAAGATCTTGATCAACCATTTACGCCTGATCTCGGGCATCTCGGAAGAGGCTTTGGTCGTCAGCGCTGAAAAGGAAGTCACTGGCAGCCATTTGACCAGTGAAGCAGCCGAAACCCCCATTGAAAACTTGGACCTTTCGGTTAGGGTTTTCAACTCTCTCAAGAGGACGGGGATTACCAACGTGGGTGATGTGCTCGAGCTCCTTGAAAAAGGGGACGAAGCCGTCATGTCCATCCGGAACTTTGGTGAAAAAAGCCTCGAAGAATTACGCCTGAAGATGCATGAAAAGGGTTTTCTCCGGGACGAAGAAAAAGATGTGGAGTCATAGAAATGCGTCATCAAGTCGCTGGTTACCAACTCGGAAGAAGCAAGGACGCGCGCATTGGTTTGCGCCGGACCTTGATCAATCAATTTTTTACCCATGAGCGCATCCAGACCACGCGCGCCAAAGCCTTGGCGATCCGTGGTGACGCTGAGCGGTTGATCACTCTGGCAGCCAAGAGCGGCCAGGGAACAGATGCAGAAAAAGTTACCGCCCGGCGCAGAGCTGCTGCAGCATTGAATGATGCAGCCACAGTCAAGAAACTCTTCGATGAAATTGCCCCTCGTTTTGTCACCCGCAAAGGTGGATATACCCGGATTTTGAAACTCGGACCTCGCCACGGCGATTCTGCCGACATGGTCCTTTTGGAGCTTGTCGAAAGCTGATCCTTCCGGAAAGTTTCACCGGATGGAACATGGAACATTACCAACTTACTCTTGCCTACGACGGTACTGAATTCGAAGGATTTCAGCGCCAGGGAAGCAAACGGACAGTCCAGCTTGTACTTGAGCAATCTCTTCGCGAGATTGGCTGGAAAGGCAAAGCCATCCTCTCAGCAGGCCGAACGGATGCAGGTGTGCATGCGGACGGGCAGGTGGTGGCTTTCGA
>JBGQAS010000126.1:0-6131 GCA_041494435.1 Anaerolineaceae bacterium
TAACTGGTGAATATCGTCAAGAGCCGATCGGCTTCGCCCCAATCCGAATGGCGCAGCACCACGGCTTCAGTCCTTAACGATCTTTCATTTCCTGTCATAGGGTAAATCGGTGGGTGTAAAAGCTCCCGGGAGCAATTCCCTGAGGGTGGTTTCTTCCTTGACCTTCCCTTTATCGTCGGCGAGAATGACGGTTAGGTCCAACCCAAATTCCGCCATCACTTGCCTGCAGGACCCGCAGGGGGCACCCGCATTTTCAGTTACAATCGCGATGGCCTTGAAACTCTGTTCGCCTTCGGATACAGCCTTGAAAACTGCCGTTCTCTCGGCGCAAATGCTTGTTGGATAGGCAGCATTCTCGACATTCACTCCAGTATAAATTTTCCCCGATTTGCCCAGCAACGCTGCCCCGACGGCGTAATGGGAATAAGGGGCGTAGGCAAGTTTACGTACCTTTGCGGCAGCTTTGATCAGTTTTTCACGCGTTGGTTTTGACACAGGCATGTTATTTTTCCTGACTTTCTATCTCTTCTTTTTTTACTTTGCGCAGGTGCCGCGCAGGTACGCCCACAACCACGGTATCTTCGGGTACATCCTTGGTTACCACTGAGCCGGCACCGGTACGCGCACGTTTTCCTATTTTGACGGGTGCCACGAGCATGGTATCGCTGCCGATGAACACATCATCGCCAATCTCCGTGGGATGCTTGGAACGTCCATCGTAATTACAGGTAATTGTCCCGGCTCCAATATTGACATTCTTTCCGATGGTCGCATTCCCGATATAGGAGAAATGACCCATTTTGGTTTCTTCCCCCAGGATGGAATCTTTTACCTCTCCAAAGTTCCCCATGCGGACACCCTTGGATAGATGCGCTCCCTTGCGCAGGTGACAATAAGGGCCCATACTCACGTGATCTTCCAAAACTGCGTAATCCAACACACTGGAGAGGACCTTGCATGAATTGCCAATCTGAGTCGAGGTGATTATCGTATCAGGACCAATCTCGCAATTCTCACCAATGACTGTTTCTCCCTTCAAATGGGTATTCGGAAGTATGACAGTATCTTTACCAATTTGGACGTCAACTTCTATGTAGGTCCGTTCAGGATCGACGATCGTTACGCCTTCCAGCATCCAATTTAAGTTGATCCTTTTGCGTAGGATCGCTTCCGCTTCAGCCAGGTGGACGCGGTTGTTGATCCCGATGGATTCATCTGGATCTTCGATTTGGATTCCTTCCACATGAAATCCTTCCCGAGAAGCCAACCCGACCAGGTCGGTCAGGTAATATTCCCCTTTGGGAGAAACAGGGATCCTCTCCAAAGCCTTCCATAACCATGGGGAAGATACACAATAAGCTCCAACATTCAACTCTTTGATCTCTTTTTGCTTCGAGGTAGCTTGAGCCTCTTCGACGATTTCTTTGATTTCACCGTCTTTACGAACGATTCGACCAAAGCCATGCGAATCATCCAGGTGCAGGGTGGCAATCGTCAACGGACCGGGGTTGTTTTTTTGCTTGTCCACAAGCTGTTCCAGCGTTCCCTTTCGAAGCAATGGCATATCCCCATAAATGATCAACACCAGGTCTGATTTGCCTTCCACTTTTTTCCGCGCGCTGGTTACGGCATCGGCTGTCCCCAGACGTTTTTCTTGAAATACAAATTCGGCTTCCCCATCGATGATTTTCTCGACCTTTTCAGCATCACTGCCAATAACGATCACAGGTTTCTGAGAACTGATTCCTTTTACGGCTTCGAGGGAATAACGGATCAATGCCTTTCCCGCCAGGGGGTGCAACACCTTGGGGAGGCTGGATTTCATCCGGGTACCCTCGCCGGCTGCCAGAATGATCGACTGTACTTTCATCTTGTCTCCATCTCAATCCCCGAAAAAAAGAGCTTCATGGCCTTATTCATCAGCCTGAAGCCCGGGGAAAAATTGAATTGAATGGTTTACCTGTTACGACCATGGAACGGTTCAGGCTGGGGCGCTCGGAATCGAACCAAGATCCACAGATTCAAAGTCTGGTGTGCTGCCATTGCACCACGCCCCATCATCAGCAGGGACTGACGTGGGATGGATTTTAACACAATATTTTGAGCCATGCCAGAGAAGGAAGGGAGGTTTTATTTTTTCTTACCCTCGTTATTCAACAGCCCCATTTTTTCTGCATCCTGCCAGGTGATACCCTCCAGGTTTCCAGCACGGCCCTCATCCCCCTCGCTGGCTGTATCCCAGAACTGGCTGGCAGCTTCCTTTTTAACTCCTTTGCCACCTTTTTGGAGCTTATCTCGGAACTCCTGGTCACCCGGTAAGCTTCCCGTATCACCTTTCCGCACTTTTTCGGGTTGCACTGTTGCTACGTTGAGTTCGCTGGTCCGCAGGGCCTTTATCAACTCCCTTTGGGCATCCATGACAACACCCAAAGCCATAATCATATGGTTGTGACCGGGTTCTGGTTTTAAAATGGTCAATAACGCCATTTCATTTAATGTCATCAGGATCATGCTGAAGTTCGGTCCGATGTAGGAATGCACGCCATCCGCAATGGGGGGATTGAATTGATGAATAACCCGGTTGTCGGCGGTAAGGATATTAAGAAAAGTGGGCAGCCAGCGGATCTCAAAATTCTTCTCCGGAAATTCGCCTGTCTTCAAGCGAATATTTCCCTGGTCATCGATCAGGCAGACTGAAATGGCATTGAGATTGGATCTCAAGGATTCCAACCTATCGCCAATTTGTTGGCGCGAAATCCGGGGTTCTTCTTTTCTGGCTGGTCTCTCGGATTCATCTTCGAGCCCCAGGCATTTCTTCGATGCCGAAAGGAAATCCGCAATTTCCATCGGCTTCTTTAAAAAGAAGTCGACGATCAGGTTTTTTCCTTCCTCGGGCATTTGATTCTCCGATACCCCCGTAATGAGAATCACCTTGATCCCGGGTTGGGTTTGCCGGATTCTTTTGACCAGTTCAGCACCAGACATACCCGGCAAACGAAAATCTGTTACCAATAGATCTATTTTCTGCCTGCTGGTTTCGAGAAATGCCTCTTCTGCTGAAGGGGCTACCACGATCTCAATGGTGCTGTCCATGGAACTCAAAGTTGCCTTCAGCAATCGCCCTAATTCAAGAGCATCATCCACGATCAACACCCGTTTCGGTTTCATACCTTTATTATATAGAAGAATATACAAAATTGATAAGCAACTTTACGCATCATTCTATTTATGCTACGATATTTCTATAAGAAGGCTTATCCCCCTTGGTGTGAGAGGACATTTCAATGAAAAAGCTTCGTAATCTCTGGATCGTACTGTTTGCAGCCATCTTTTTCTTAAACACCTGTGGAGGAGCGACCAGTACCCCTACTTCAACAGTGAATGCTGTGGGCACCTCCACTCCCGCCGGTTTAACCGACTCCCTTCAAGTTGCCACGTTGGGTAATGTCAGTTCAGATAACGTCTGGGCTATTCTTGATCAAGGAGAATCCACTTATTGGAATCAATTGGTGCGCGTTAATGATTATCCCAACCTCTAAGCTTTGACACCTGTTGGGGATAACCTCATCCCGGTGGCAGCTGTGGGCATGCCCACCAGTTTTTCGAGAGACCATGGTTTTTACGTTTCCTGGATTACCCTCAGGACCGACCTAGTGTGGAGCGATAATTCCCCTTTAACAGCTTATGATGCTGCCTTCACCATCAATACTGTTCTGAAATTCCGCCTTGGGTTTAATTGGCAAGCGTACTATGATCCTTCCATTTTGGATCACGTTGAAGCTCTGGACAACTTCACATTAAAGTTTTATTACAATGAGCAACCCGGTCTGGCAGAATGGAGATACGGCGCTTTGTTGGGAATCTTCGTCAACAAGAACTATTGGGAACCAAAAATAGCTCCTGCTGTTGAATTATTGGGTGATGGCACAGACGAAACAGCGCGCAGCGAAGCAGTGGTTGCACTTGAAAATCTCCCGGCTGATGGGGAACCTGTGTTCGGCATTTATCAAATGAATAGGTGGCAACGTGAACAGTATTATGAAAATGTTGCAAACCCAAATTCATATTTTTCCAATCTTGTCGTAACCCAATATTCTGACGGGACGTATGAAGAGTCCAAACCAGATATCAGTTATACCTGGAATTATGGCAGCATGAGCGGCACATCTGCATACAAAGTGAGCTCTTATGTGTCGGGGCCATACTTCGAAAAAGTAACCTTTGTCCCCCAAGGCATGGATAATTCGAGTCTCAGTCTACTGAATGGAAATGTCGATCTTGTCTTCAATCCTTTTGGTTTGCCCCTCACCACAAAGGGTCAATTGGATTCTTCTACCGACCTTAAGTCCTCCGATACAGGACGAATTAGTTTGACCGTGCTGCTCATCAATCAAAACAAACCTTATCTTGCAGGAGTGGACGGGGAGCCCATTCGCATGGCTATGGCCTGCTTGATCGATCAGGATAATCTGGCAGGGTCAATGCTGCAGAGTCAGGTCAGTCCTGCATACTCAGTCGTTCCGCCTCAAGATGCGGACTGGCTCAACCCCGCTATTACCTCAGAATGCAGCGGCCAATCCGAAGGTCCACGGTTGACGACGGCGTCTAAAATACTTGCTCAAAGCGGTTTCAATTGGTTCACGCGACATCCTTCATATGACATGAATTCTCCCCAGGAAAGTCACATCGTGAATGGAGAGGGTCTCCACAACGTTGTCACCAATACGGACTTTCCTGAACTGATCCTCGTAGCCCCTCCCCTCACAGAGAATCCTCTGGGTGCAGCCACTGCGTCGTTTGTGCTGAATCAACTTAAGGAAATAGGTATCGTCGTTAATATCCAATCTGCAAGCATTGAAGATAGATTGAAAATAATTCAATCCGGCGACTATGATCTAGCAATTCTGGGCTACAGTGTCAGCCAGTTTCCCAGCTATCTGTGCACGATTCTCGGCGATGGTGTTTCATTCAATAATCTAATCGGTTACTCCAGTGATGACATGAAACAGGAATGCGACAGCCTTGCACTCGAAAATGATATGTCGAACATTAAAGAGATCGTGAATTCAATTCAAGTCACCGTTGAAAAGGATTTGCCCATCATTCCGTTGTATTCAGCACCCATCGTTCAGATCTTTCGAACCACAAAATTTCCTTCCACCGCTAGTTTGGGCGGATTAAGCATTATTTATGAACCCCATCAATTGACCCAGGTAGTTTCTGTTCAATAGCAATCCTTTATTGATTTTCCTTTCTGTTGAATAAAATCATGACAAAAAAAGCTTCTCTGCGAGAAGCTTTTTTGTCTTATTAAATTTTGTTTTGTAGGCATATACTGCCCTTGTTGTACCATGCATTGGCGGGGATCCAAAAGAACACTCCTCGTGCCGATTTTTTAGGTGGAAATGTGATCAGCTTAAGTGATTTCAGTTTTCGTTGATCACTTTGGAGAATTCGTGCAACGGATTGTCGAATACCGGATCCAGGTTCTTGTCGCCCATTAGTTTTTCTTTTCCCGTTACAACAGCCTCACTCGGGGATCAATCACAGCATAAAGAATATCAATTACCAAATTCGCAAAGATCAGGATTGCACCATCAAAAAGAGCAAATCCCAACACAGTCACAGTATCCAGTTGGGCGGCAGCAACAGCAGTCGCTGCACCAATCCCGGGAAAGGAAAAGATTGTTTCGATGATCACAACCCCACCCAACAATCCAACTATACTGAAACCGGTTATGGTTATAACCGGGATTAACGCGTTGGGCAAGGCATGCTTCCGGATGGCTGTCCCTTCCGGCACACCTTTCGCTTTGGCAGTTGTCATATAATCCTGGTTCAAGGTTTCCAGCATGGAAGATCGGGTGATTCGGAGGAATTGCGCCCAACTGATATAGGACAAGGTAATGACAGGAAGTACCAGGTGCCTTATTGCGTCCAGGAATACGTCCAACCTGCCATTGATCAGGGCATCAATCATCATCAGGCGTGTGTACGTCTTGAATTCTCCAGAAATGATTAATACCGAGACCCAGTCCGACATTCTTCCGGGTGGGAACCATTGTAATTTCGTGTAGAAGATCATCAATACCAATAAACCGAACACAAAAACAGGAAAAGAATAACCAATA
>JBGQAS010000255.1:0-3925 GCA_041494435.1 Anaerolineaceae bacterium
AGTTGCCGGATTGTGAATGATGCCACCAAAAACCCCGGAATGAAGGTCATGGGCGGGACCAAAAACGCGGAGTTCAAAGTAGGCCAATCCACGCAGACCATAAACGATCGTAGGGATATCCGATGCAATCATCCCGGTGTCAGGGTTTAGAGCAAATGTACTTGAAAGAAGATCTTTATGGCTTTCTATAAATGGTGCCAAGTTAGGAGAGCCAATTTCCTCTTCCCCTTCAAAAATGAATTTCACGTTGACGGGCAGAGAACCCTCGGAAAGAATGGATTCAAGAGCGTATAAGCAGGCAGCGATCTGACCTTTCATGTCAGAAGCGCCACGGGCAAAAAGAGAATCATCCCGAACAGTCGGATTGAATGGCCCAGTTTCCCATAATTCCAAGGGATCAGCAGGCTGCACATCATAATGCCCATAAATCAGGACTGTGGGAGCATTTGTTGGCGCATGGAGATAATCTGCATAAACTACAGGGTGACCCGCGGTAGGTAGAATTTGAATATGCTCCATTTTGATTTTCTTGAGCCGGCTGGCCAGCCATTCAGCTGCTTTTTGGATATCCGGTTTGTTTTCAGATTGGGTGGAAACCGAAGGGATCTCGAGAAAGGAATTCAGGTCTGCCAAAAAATCTTTCTTATGAGAATGAGCATAATTCAAAACTTTTTCTTTCTCCATGGGCTTTCTCCTTTGCAGGTCAAATTATATGCGAAAAAACCTTTAATGGAACTTTTAGTATTTTAATAAACATTCATCCGTCGGTATGCTAAAATCGAGTCACAATAATAGGAGCAGAGATGATCATTAAAAATGCGCTTATTGTCACATGGGGAAATCCAAACCAGATCATTCCATTTGGATTTATTGCCATCAAAGATGGAAAAATCGTTAATTATGGTCTCACCATTGATGAGAAGTCCTTGCCTAAGGATGAGGAAATTGTAGATGCTGGCGGTCAGTTCGTTATGCCAGGGAACATCTGCGCACACACGCATTTCTATGGGGCGTTTGCCAGGGGAATGGCAACCATGGGAACCCCTGCCCAGGATTTCGTTGAAATCCTGGAAAAGTTATGGTGGCCATTGGATAAAGCATTGGACCTGGAAGATGTCTATTATTCCGCGATGGTCTGCATTATCGATGCCATCAAGCACGGGACGACGACCTTGTTTGACCATCATGCCTCGCAGGAACATATCCCCGGCAGCCTGGATGCGATTGCCAGTGCCGTTTTGGAATCTGGCATTCGAGCAGATCTTTGCTATGAAGTATCAGATAGGGAAGGGACTGCTGCCACAAAAGAAGGTATTAAGGAAAATGTCCGCTTCTACGAAAAGTGTTTGAAGAGCAAAAACAACCTATTAAATGCGCATTTTGGGTTGCATGCCAGTATGACAATTTCAGAGAAGACGATGGCGGCCTGCCGGGATGCCGCTCCCAAAGACATGGGATTCCATTTGCATGTGGCTGAAGCAGCTTCCGATGAATATGACAGTCTGGATAAGTATGGGATGCGGATCATGGACCGGTTGGAAAAGAATAACCTGCTGAATGAAAAAACAATCATCGCACATGGTGTGCACATGGACCTGCAAGAAATGGAGTTGCTGGCAAAATACAAATGCTGGCTTTCAACCCAACCACGTTCGAATATGAACAATGCAGTAGGTATGTCACAGATTGAAGGCATGTTGAGGATGGGAGTGCCTGTTTGCCTGGGGAATGATGGCTTTTCCAACGCCATGTGGGAAGAGTGGAAAGCTTGTTACCTGGGTCATAAACTCTGGAACAGGGACCCGCGCAGAATGCCTGCTGATCAACTTGCCAAAATCGCAATACAAAACAACTCAGAGCTGGCAACCCAATCCTTTAATACTGGGCGAATTGGAAAAATCGAAAAGGGGGCTCAAGCAGATTTGATCTTTGTTGAATATCACCCTTACACCGAATTGAACCCAGGAAATCTACCCTGGCACATCGTGTTTGGCTTTCATGAAAGTATGATCACTTCTACAATGGTTGCCGGGAAATTCCTGATGAAAGATCGGAAGCTCACCACGATCGATGAACGAAAAATCATGCCGGTGGCCTACGAAAAATCACAGCTAGTTTGGAAGAAATATCAACACATCATGTCGAAAAAATCGGAGGCTGGATGATGGAAACAACTTTGCAAGCAAAATCGACGATATCCATTATCGGTGGAACTGGAAAAGAAGGGAAAGGTCTTGCATACCGATGGGCGTTGGCAGGTCATCCGGTGATCATTGGATCCAGAGCGATCGAAAAGGCTGAGGAAGCTGCCATTGAGATCAACCAATTGGCGAAACCAAATATTCTGGTGAAGGGAATGTTAAACGAAGATGCATCCAAAATGGGTGAAATCATCGCAGTTTCAGTCCCTTATGCGGCTCATATCCCGACTTTACGAGTGATCAAGGGCAATTGCAGCGGAAAAATTGTGATCGATGTTTGCGTACCATTAGTTCCTCCCAAAGTGACCAAGGTGCAAATGCCAAAAGACGGAAGCGCCGGGCAAGAGGCACAAAACTTTCTAGGACCAGAATGCAAGGTAGTATCCGCCTTCCATAACGTTTCCTATGATCGCTTATTGAACAACGAACCAATTGATTGTGATGTTCTCGTTTGTGGATCAGACAAAGATGCCAAAAGGGTCGTCTTGGAACTAGTCAAGGATGCAGGTATGCGCGGTTGGGACGCTGGGCCTATAGAAAATTCGGTCATCCCTGAAGGATTAACTTCAGTTTTGATCGGCATTAACAAACAATTCAGCGTAGTTGCTTCAGGCATCCAGATTACGGGTGTAAACAAAGACTAAGCATGCGAACATTAATACTGACGGCCATACCGAATTTCCCATTGATCGAACCGGGGAATGACTTGGGTGAAATTATTATTGAAAATACCCGCAAGTGCAGGATCCGAATCAGGGATAATGATATTTTCGTGTTAGCACAGAAAATTGTCTCCAAGGCGGAAGGACAACTTGTTCAACTGTCTACTCTTGTGCCATCCCAAAAAGCCATTGAAATCGCAAATGAAGCAGAAAAAGATCCCCGTTTCGTCGAATTAATCCTTCAGGAAAGTTCAGAAGTTCTCAGGGTTCGGCAAAATACCATCATTGTCCAGCACAAACTGGGTTTCATTTGTGCCAATGCAGGCATCGATCATTCGAATGTTCAAGGAAAAACCGGGGAACCAGAAGACTGGGTTCTTTTGCTTCCAGAGAATCCAGATGAATCAGCCAATCGAATTCGAGAAGAAATATTCCGAAAAACAAAACGAAGAGTTGGGATCCTCATCATCGATTCACATGGACGCGCCTGGCGAAATGGCATAGTGGGAACATCCATAGGTTTCTCAGGGATCCCCGGCTTGGTGGATTTAAGGGGAAAACCTGATCTATTCGGTTATCACCTGCGAATCACCCAGGTAGCTGCTGCAGATGAGCTGGCAGCTGGAGCCTCACTTCTAATGGGTCAAGCGGATGAACGAACACCCGTCATCCATGTTAGAGGTTTTCCTTATCCTTTGAGGGAATCAAATTTTTCTGAGCTGGTCCGTGACAAAAAGATGGATCTCTTCAGGTAAAACAATTTCATGAAAGTGGTAGCTCTTGCAGGCGGAGTGGGAGGTGCAAAACTGGCCGATGGTCTGGTCAGAATTTTGAGTCCCGATGAGCTTGCCATTGTTGTAAACACGGGGGATGATTTCACTCATTTTGGTTTGCACATTTCTCCTGACCTGGATACGGTTTGCTATACCCTGGCTCACCTGGTTAACACCAAAACCGGATGGGGGATGAAAAACGAAACTTGGAAAGCACTGAAGGGCGCAACGCTGCTAGGTGGTCCAGGTTGGTTTTCACTTGGGGACCGTGACCTGGGGACTCATCTGG
>JBGQAS010000186.1:0-4870 GCA_041494435.1 Anaerolineaceae bacterium
AGATCCTTTATTGATCCGATTTGAGATGTTTTATCGATGCATGCTACATAATCCCACGGTGATCGCAAAGTCGGATTTTTATCGCAAATTTAATGAAAATAATGAGGAAGAACAATTTATTGGAGCGTCAGATTATGCTTTTTGGATGCGGATGAACCTCGATCATCTTTATGCAAACCTGGCTGATCGCTTACTATTGTATCGTTTGCACTCCAAACAAATTACATCAACTGGTTCGATGCTTCAAAGAGACACATTTATTTCCGCTGCGCAGATGACCATTCAAAAACTGATTGGCAAGCCAATACAAAAAAGTGCAGTTAATGCCTTTTATTTGAGTAAGCATTTCACTTCAGATGATCCTCAAATTGTGAGGCAAGGTTTGCGCACCATGTTTCAAATCCAACGATCCTTTGAAAAAGCAAACCATTTGAGCAATAAACAACGTATTGAAACTAGGAAATTATCTTACGGAAAAATAAAAAGCTATGTCATGAAGTACAAAAAGGACACCCTCATTCTCATGATGGGAGGAGTATATTTATTTCGATTGTTACCGGGCGTACTCGTTAAAGACCTTCTTGAGAAAAATTCTGATAAAAAAGAATTGGAAAAGAGACAATGAAATTTCTCATCGCAGGGTTAGGTTCTATAGGCAAACGCCATCTGCAAAACCTGGCAACATTAGGGGAATTCGATCTCACTGTATACCGTACGAACCAGAGCACCATTCGCCAGGAGGATTTACCAAAATTCGAGGTCGAAACTGACCTGGAAAAAGCGCTCTCTCGAAAACCGGATGCAGTGATTATTGCTAACCCAACTTCCCTCCATATGGAAGTCGCAATTGCCGCGGCAAAAGCTGGATGCCACCTGTTCCTCGAAAAACCCATTTCCCATAATCTTGACCAAGTTAAAGAACTCAAAAACCTTCTTCATGCAAATAAATTGGAATGTCTCGTAGGATTTCAATATCGTTTTCATCCAGGGTTACAAAGAATCGTGGAATTGACCCGGGACGGTGCGATAGGCCGGCCCTTTTCAGTGCGAGCCCAATGGGGAGAATACCTGCCGGATTGGCATCCTTGGGAAGATTATCGAAAGGGATACAGTGCACGCTCCGAATTGGGTGGAGGGGTTGTTTTAACTTTATGCCATCCCCTGGATTATTTGCGCTGGATGCTGGGTGAAGTTGAGCAATTATGGGCTTTTACTGGAAAGATTAGCGATCTTGATATCAACGTGGAGGATTTTGCAGATGTAGGACTCCGGTTCGCCAATGGAACAATTGGCAATTTACATCTTGATTACTTTCGTAAACCTCCTGAACACCGATTGGATTTAGTTGGTTCTGAAGGAACCATAGAGTGGAGAGCGGAAACTGGGGTGACCCGGCTGTATCGATTCAATACTGATGCCTGGGAGAGTTTCCTGCCTCCCCAAGGATTTTCTCGGAATGATCTTTTTCTGGCAGAAATGCGCCATTTTTTACAGGTGATTTCTGGTGAATGTACTCCGATTGCGACTTTAGATGACGGAGAAAAATCCCTTATTCTTGCCAATGCGATCCTCACATCTGCCAAATCAAAGAAAATTATCCACATTTCATCAAATTGAAAGTGAAATATGACATTTATGAATCAAGTACTTGAACCGGTTAACTAAAAGGATATCGATACCCACAATGATTTTGATGGAGAATTGACAGCATAATGAAAAAAACCGAAGTTCTGGCTATCATCCCGGCACGGGGTGGTTCGAAAGGTATACCTCGGAAAAACATCAAAAGTTTTGCCGGCTATCCATTAATTGCCTATTCAATTATTGCGGCAAAACAATCCTCTCTGGTAACTCGGGTAATCGTTTCTACGGAGGATGAAGAAATTGCGAGTGTTGCCCGTCAATATGGAGCGGATACACCTTTTCTACGCCCGATCGAATTGGCACAGGATGAGACCACGGATCTGCCTGTTTTTGTACAGGCGATAAACTGGCTGGAAAAAAACCAAGGTTATCATCCTGAAATGGTAGTTCAGCTTCGTCCTACGTCCCCTGTAAGGCCAGTGGGGTGTGTGGACGATGCCATCACAATATTGATGGATCACCCAAGCGCAGATTCTGTGAGAGGAGTTGTTCCCGCAGGTCAAAATCCCTACAAGATGTGGCGGATTGATGAAAAAACAGAACGGATGATTCCCCTGATAAAAATTGAAGGATTAAAGGAGCAGTACAATGCTCCACGACAAAAATTACCCCCGGTTTGGTGGCAAACTGGGCATATCGATGTGATTCGCACTCAAACAATTCTCAAAAAAAGCAGTATGTCGGGGGACGTCGTCCTCCCTTACCGAATAGATTCAAAATATACAATCGACATTGACAATCCCTCGGATTGGAAAAAAGCAGAATGGTTGGTACTGTATGGAGGATTGGAAATAGTGGACCCTGCCAATCAAAGAAGGAAATTTCCTGAAAAGTTGCGTTTATTGGTGATGGATTTTGATGGGGTACTCACAGACAACCGGGTATGGGTGGATGAAAAAGGTCATGAACGGATTGCTGCCAGCCGGGCAGACAGCATGGGGCTCGATTTGCTTCGAAAACAAACAAAGATCGAGCCAATGGTACTATCCACGGAAACAAACCCAGTGGTCTCGGCTCGCTGCAAGAAATTGAACCTGCAGGTAATTCAAGGCGTTTTAGATAAAGCTTCGATTCTTAAGGAAATTCTTGCTAAAAAGAAGATTAGACCCGAAAATGTGCTTTACATTGGAAATGATGTGAACGATCTGCCCTGTTTTCCTTTGGTGAGTTGTGCTGTCGTCCCAGCAGACGCAGAGCCGAGAGTCTTGCGATCCGCAGACCTCGTCCTCCAACATAATGGCGGGCATGGTGCAGTGCGCGAGCTTTGCGATCTGCTAATGCAATATTATTCCGCAGAGTAGACCCGTTATAATTACATAGTTGCCAAGGATTAGACCCAAGGAACAAGGAGAAAGCATGAAGCGTGCCATCAAGATCGGTGGGCAATGGGTGGGGGACGGGTATCCTACATATATAGTTGCTGAAATTGGCATCAACCATAATGGGAACCTCCAAAATGCTCTCAAGATGATCGATGTTGCCAAAGCGAATAATGTCAACGCTGTAAAATTCCAAAAACGTACGCCAGAATTATGCGTGCCCGCTGAACAAAGAAACCAAATGCGGGAGACCCCATGGGGTTACATTAACTATTTTGAATATCGTAAAAAGGTTGAATTTGGTAGAGAAGAATACGATAAGATCGATGCATATTGCCGGGAAAAAGGAATCACGTGGTTTGCATCGGTTTGGGATGAACCTTCTGTGGATTTTTTGGAAGTTTACCATCCCGTAGCCTACAAGATTCCATCCGCTTCATTAACTGATCATACACTATTGAAAAAATTGCGCTCTACAAAACGTCCCTTGATCCTTTCAACAGGGATGTCTTCCATGGAACAAATCCGTAAAGCGGTGAAATTGCTCGGAACGGAAGACCTTATTCTCACCCACACCACCAGTACTTACCCATGTGAACCTGAAGAACTCAATTTGAATATGATCGGCACCCTCAAGAAGGAATTCCCTTGCCCTGTCGGCTATTCCGGACACGAGGTAGGGCTCGTTACTTCGGTGGTAGCTGTGGGCTTGGGAGCATGTCTTGTAGAAAGGCATATCACTCTGGATCGTGCCATGTGGGGAAATGACCAGGCAGCATCGGTGGAACCAGGTGGCGTAGAGCGCCTGGTGAAGTATATCCGTGTCACTGAAAAAGCCTTGGGAGATGGTGTGAAGAGAGTTTACGATAGCGAGAAATCCTCCCTAAAAAAATTGCGACGAGTGAATGACGAGTAATCCGCCTTCAATCCTGCAACGGACACAAAAATGGTTGATCCGTAAAGGTAATGAAAATCGAGATGCTTTCATCCTGGGTAGGTTACAGGATGAAGCTAATAATCATTACATCCCCTCAAAAAGTGATCGTCCAGTGTTATTTTTCAATGCTTCGACCCGACTTGAGGGTATGAGCTTGAATTCGGCGTTTTCGATTCTCACCAGCATCAGTTTACGCTGGCAAGGAGTGAAAACCATTCAATGGGTGTGCAAACGAGGAATGTCGCACTGCGTGTTGGGTACTGATCGGACCAACTTATCTAATAAACCTCCTTGCGAAAAATGTGTTGTGCAATCAAAAAAAACCTACAAAGGGGCTTCAGTAGTAGATTTTGGATATCAACCCAATTTGGAACTGGCAGCTAAATTAAACGGAATGAATTTCCGAGAGTTGTCCGATTTTGAATTGGATGGCATTCCTTTGGGAACTATGGTTATTCCTTCTCTTCGGTGGATCCTGCGGAAACACCATATCGAAGAAACCAACCCAAATAAAGATTTATTGAGGGATTACATTCTTTCTGCGGAAAATATCGCAAGACAAATTAGACTTGTATTGGAGAAAATTCATCCAAGAGCTGTTGTGCTATTCAATGGACAATTCTATCCCGAAGCTATAGTTCGGCAGGTCGCTACCCAAAAGGGTATTCGGGTAGTAACTCATGAGGTTGGCATGCAACCTATGTCAGCTTTCTTCACGGAAGGCGAAGCCACGGCTTATCCGGTGAAGATCCCCGACGAATTTGAACTAAGTTCACAACAGGAAAAGATATTGGATCAATATCTCCAACAGCGTTTCCAGGGAGATTTCAGTATGGCAGGAATTCGCTTCTGGCCAAAAATGAATGGCTTGGATGTGGATTTTGTAAGAAGGGTTAAGAATTTTAAACAAATCGTACCAATTTTCACCAATGTGATATTCGATACCAGCCAGGGACATGCGAACGTGATC
>JBGQAS010000251.1:0-3966 GCA_041494435.1 Anaerolineaceae bacterium
AGGTGAAAAACACGTAAATCAATTCGTCTCTCAATTCTTTCTTGTTTATCGAATTTCAAATAGGAGGATCAAGATGTTTAGAAAGAGTCTATGGTTAATCGTTTCAGTAGTAATGGTTGCAGCCATGGCCCTTACCGCCTGCGCTACACCCACACCTGTAGCCACAACGGAAGTTCCCACTACAGCTCCCTCAACCGAAGTTGTGACTGCGCCAACTGCTGCAGCAACCACCGTGCCCTTTACTGTAGGAATTCTGTTGGTTGGTCCCTACAATGACGCTGGCTGGAGCCAGGCAACTTACGTTGGCGCGCAATATGCTGTAGCCCATATTTCTGGTGCCCAGCTGATCTATGCAGACAATGTGAATATCTCTGCGCACCCTGAAACCACCGGTGCTCAATTCGCCGAGCAATTGCTGGCCCGTGGTGCCAATGTCATCATCTTCAACTCGGATGATATGCGCAACGATGTCACTACTTTCGCCACCGCACATCCTGATGTACCTGTCATTTTCCTCTCAGGCGACTTTGCCTGGCAGGCGGGACAGGAATACAATGCAGCGCTGGCGAAGGAAACCGATATCATGGGTCGCATGGAATACATGAAGATGATCGCTGGTTGTGCAGCCGCCCTTACCACCAAGACCGGTAAGATCGGCTTCCTTGGCCCGCTGATCAACTTCGAAACCCGCCGCTTGGCTGCCTCAGCTTACTTGGGCGCCAAGTACTGCTGGGAGCATGTTGCCAATATGACCACTCCTTTGACCTTCACCGTCACCTGGATTGGTTTCTGGTTCAATATCCCGGGCTTCACACTTGACCCAACGCAGGTAGCGGATACCTTCTTCACAACCGGTTATGATGTAGTAATCTCCGGTATCGATACAACTGAAGCCTTGGTCGAGGCGAACAAGTACCAGGGTCAGGGACAGAACGTTTATGCAGTCTCTTATGATTTCTTTAACGGCTGCAGTGGGGCACCAAATGCATGTCTCGGTGTTCCTTACTTTAACTGGGGTCCTGGAATTCTGAAGGTCGTGAAGACTATCGTAGATGGCACCTATACCCGCAGCTTCAGTTGGAATCCCCCGGATTGGACCAATATCAACAATGCTGACACCGGCGCTGTAGGCTTCACCAAGGGCGCTGGAATGAGTGCCGATGTTTCCACCAAGATCGATGCGTTCATCGCTTCCTTGGGTGGCGGTCTGAATTTGTGGACCGGCCCCATCAATTTGCAGGATGGTATTACGCAATACCTTGCTTCTGGTGTCGCTGCCACAGATGAACAAATCTGGTACCTCCCTCAATTGCTTGAAGGCATGGAAGGCGCTTCCAAGTAAATTTACATGGACGAAGGGGAAGGCAAAGTTTGCCTTCCCCATTTTCATATAACATTCTGGACGGGAATCAATGAATGTCGAATTAAAAAATATTCAAAAACATTTCGGCAAGGTACACGCAAATAACGGGATTTCATTGACCGTGAAATCGGGAATCATCCAGGGTATCCTGGGAGAGAACGGCGCTGGGAAGAGTACATTGATGAAGATCCTCTCCGGTTTCATTCAAGCAGATTCCGGGGAAATTTTCCTCGATGGTAAGAAAATAACCTTGAAAGACCCAGCAGATGCTGTTCATTTGGGGATCGGGATGTTGCATCAGGACCCTCTCGATTTTCCTCCCATGACGGTGATCGATGACTTGATCATCGGAAGCAAGGGGACGCTTTTTCCAGATAAAAAAAATATCGTCAAACGATTTGATGCCTTACAGAAAGAGTTTGGATTTTCTATATCCACCTCCACCTACGTGGATGGATTAACGGTTGGCGAACGCCAGCAGTTGGAAATCCTGCGGCTTCTTTTGCTGGGGGCAGAAGTTCTTATTTTGGATGAACCAACAACCGGCATTTCGTCAAATCAAAAGGAACACTTGTTTACTGCAGTGAAAAAATTGGCTCAGCAAGGCAAAGCCATTATTTTTGTTTCTCATAAATTGGAAGAGATCGAAGGATTGTGCCATCAGGTGGTGGTATTTCGCCAGGGGAAAAATGTTGGAGAGGTGAAGCCGCCTTATAAGACGGATAAATTGGTCGAAATGATGTTCGGCAAAGAGATCGTTCGTGGAGAACGAGTTTGCAATAAGAGTAATAAGCTGTTGATGGAAGTAAGGGATGTGAAAATTGACGATCCACGCCTTGTAATTGAAGGTGTGAATTTCGATGTTTTTCGTGGGGAAGTAATTGGTCTGGCGGGGATGGAAGGCTCAGGCCAGGATTTGATCTTGAGAGCTCTGGCAGGAATTATTCGCCCCGCTGGGGGACATATTTGGTTGGAGCAACAAAAAGGTAGCCGCATCGATCTGATGGCCAGGGACTATTTCTATCATAAGAAGGCTGGAATTTCTTATATGCCCGCCGCTCGGCTCGAAGAGGGGTTGATCCCTGGTTTGACTTTGACCAACCATTTTATAATGGCAGGAGAACAAAAAAGTGTTTTTATTAATCAATCCAAGGCACTAGATCTCGCAGAAAAGAAGATTAAGGAATATAACATCAAGGGATCTCCGACTAATACCGTTGAATCATTGTCCGGTGGGAATCAACAACGTGCATTACTTGCTCTGCTGCAAAGCCCTTTGAATCTTCTTCTATTGGAACATCCGACCCGGGGCTTGGATATCGAATCCACCATGTACATCTGGAGTAAATTAAAAATCCGCTGTGAAGAAGGAGCCAGTATTTTATTTATCTCTTCGGATCTTGATGAAGTACTCCACTACAGCGACCGAATTATCGTGTTCTTCGGTGGGAGATTGTCCAAGGCATTTGATGCTTCCAATGTGACGGTGGATAAGCTCGGTCAACTCATCGGCGGGAAAGGTTGGAATTGATTTGAATATGAGGACCCTATCATGACCGTGAAATCTGATACTAAACCTTCTGGCCTGAATAAAGTTATTGTGTTTATATTGACTAACAAGTTTGTTTCTTTGCTTATCGCGGTAATCCTGTCACTTGTGATCACTTCCTTGATTATTTTGGCAACAAAAACATCACCCATCAAAGTATTCAGCATTATCATTTCGGGGGCGTTTGGTTCCTCGGATCAGTTTGCCCAGGTTGTTCAATCTTGGATCCCTCTTGTCCTAACCTCTGTAGGACTAATGTTCACCTTTACAGCTGGATTATGGAATATCGGTATGGAAGGACAAGTGGAAATGGGCGCAATTTTCGCCTACGCCATCATATTTCTTTTTACAGGCTCAACTTCACCTGGTTGGGTGGTGATCACTCTCAGTATTTTAAGCGGGGTCGCTGGTGGAATTGTCTGGGCTTTGCTGGTATGCCTGTTAAAGATATTTGGGGGAGTGAATGAGATTTTTGGTGGGTTGGGGTTCAACTTTATTGCCGATGCAGTTTTACTTTTCTTGGTTTATGGACCCTGGCGCCCTTCAGGGAATGCAACCGGTAGTACTCCTTTGCTGCCAATGCAATATTGGATGCCAACCATTGCAGGTACATCTCTCAATTTACCTGCTCTTATCATTGCCTTGGTTGGAATTGTTTTCGTTGCCATCATATTGCAGGGTACCTATTTTGGCTTGAAACTCAAAGCCGTTGGGAAAAACAGCAAGGCTGCATTTTTGCTGGGAACCCATACCATTCGTTACATGATCATGGCATTTATATTGTGTGGCATATTCGCAGGCTTGGCAGGCGGACTCCAGGTCGTCGGCTTCAATCATGTTTTGCGGAATAACATCTCGGGTGGATACGGTTACCTGGGTTTGATGGTGGGTATGCTGGCCAATTATCAACCCTTTATTGCTATACCCATTGCCTTTATTTTCACTGCCTTGAGCAAAGGCAGCAATGGTCTGGTGATTGATTTGAAATTGGATTCCAATTTCCCGGGTGTCATCCAGGGATTGCTTGTGGTGTTTGTGCTGATGATGGCAGGCG
>JBGQAS010000082.1:0-7150 GCA_041494435.1 Anaerolineaceae bacterium
ATGGGCTGTGGAACACACACCGCAGATGCGCGGGACGATCACCGAAACCTGCTCTGCAGGGATGCCCTGGACGAAGTAAGAAAAACCCCGGAATTCATTTGCCTGGAAACGGGCGGACAGGACCTCGCCATCGTGGACTTCGATCACCACCTGGGCATGCCCTTCAATTCGAGATAAGGGAAAGGTAAGGGTGGGCATCAAAGCACCTTCTCTTTCGGGCGGGGAGTCCGTTTCACTCCCAGGTAATCCATGAACTGGAAAAGAAACAAGGAAAGCTGAGGAGTTTTTATGGATGCCATGATCTCTTCCGGTTGCACATCTGTCAAAGTCTCAAACACCCGTTGGATGCTAGCCAACCAATCCGCTGTTTCCTTGTCAATGAATGAATCGGAAGGACCCCGGCAACCCACGCAGGGATGACCCGCGCGAGTACAGGGTGCCCGGCAGCCTCCCCGCGTGGATGAACCCACACAAACGTACCCCTGGTTGATCAGGCACAGTTTGGACTGCACGTTACCTTCGCGGAACCCCAGCAGGTGGGTCGGACGAACGGTTCGGTCCTTTACCCTGCCACAATCCTGACAGACAATTTTATTGGGCACAAAGCCGGGAGTCTGGAAAAGGGCAGCCATGAAGAGTTCGGAAGTAGGTGGGCAGCCAGGCAAATAAAGGTCTACATTTACTGCATCATCGATGGGTTGCGAACGGGGTAACAACCGGGGGACGTGCATGCGCGTGGTTTGCGAGATGAAAAGAGCCCGGACGTCATCGCGATTACCAAGGTTGGCAATCCCACCTGAAAGAGCGCAGGTTCCCACTGCGACAACTTTCTTTGTGTGTTTGACAGCTCTGCGCAGGTTGTACAGATCTTCATCCGTACGGACACCTCCGCTGACAATAAGCACATCCACATCGGGGACGTCGTACGCGGAGATCACCAGGGGCATGTAGACCAACTTATAGCGGTCGATCCAATCATTGGCATTCAATAAGGAAACTTCACAGCCTGCACAACCGGAGAGTTGCAGAACGGCAAACTTGGGCATATTACACCTTCCCAATCCGGGCGAACCGGTTGCGGGTCATGGCGGTCAAACCATTGACCATGATCTCAGTCTGAAGGTCTTCTTTCATTTCAACCCCGTTCAACCTTGGCAGGGTCAACAGGTGATGGGAGGAATTTCGGAAAATATTCCCCATGCGGGTAGTAACCGCGGTCAAGAAACCCGATTTGTAAACTAATTCCACTTCCCTGGGGGAAACATCCCCAAAGGGGTAGGCAAAATGGTGGATTTTTTTTCCAAGATGCTGCTCGAGCGCGGATTTTGATTGGAGAATGTCCATATGCGCGGCTTCAAAATCCATGCGCACCAATGGTTGGTGGTTCAGGGTATGCGCGCCAATGGTGACCAGTGGGTCTTTCGATATTTCCTCAATTTGTTCCCAGGAGAGGGTTTTTTCCTTTGTTAACTGGTAAGGATCGGGAACCGTTTGTTGGAAAATCAGCATCAGGAGCTCTGCCATTTTGGATAAGGTTGTGTCTTTGATGAGTTCCCGGATCATAGCGACAAAGGCTGGGATTTGCGTTGTTTCATGAAAATCAAATTTGTAGGTTTTTTCATCCCATGAGAATTGGACGTTTTTTTGTTGTTTTACGGCATCGTCCAATAGATATTGCCACAGGACTGCCGATCTGTCGGGGAAACTATTTGTGATGTAGATGGTAAAGGGGATTTTGCGTTGTTTCAATATTGGGTAGGCTATTGTCATGTTATCGAGGTAGCCATCATCGAAGGTAACCGAAACAAAGCGGGTCCGCTTTTTAGCCAGCAGATTCTCAAGAACTTGATCCAATGAAAGGTACCGATATCCCCTGGTTTCAAAAAAGCTCAGGATTCGATTAAATTGTTCAGGGGATACTTCGATGGGGGAAAGCCCGGGAGCGGAGATCATTTCCTGCTCGGGGCACACTCGATGGAACATGAGGATATGACCAATGCCCCCGTACACCGGTTTGGCGATCCTGGAAAGCAGAAGCCGATCCGACTCATCCATTTTAGGTTGGTTTTAGCCCGAGCACTTGGTACTCGGAATACAAGGTGTCCACATCGTAAGCGTTCAAATCATCCGTACGGAACCACAATTTGAATTTTCTTTCAACCTGAATGCATCCCTTAAGGGTTTTCCCTTTCAAAGTGTGAGCTCCGATCATCAAAGCTGCAACCCCCAAGCGGGAACAAATCCTGGAAGAAGCCGAATGGATATAGGTAAGGAATAAATCGAGATCGCTCACATAATTGAGATAGGCAACCGGGAATCTCCTTTTCCTTGCAGGATTTAAAACCAGGTAGCAATTTCCACGAGGAGTATCGAGAACGATGTGATCACACGAGAGATCCTTGTGGTCGGAAAAAATGCGCAGGGATTCCCCGGATAATTCTTTTGAAATATTTTCCTTGTCTATCAGGACCTGGACTTGGCGGTTGAGTGAAATCGACGGAGGCAGAAAAGAAATATGATCTTCCAGGGAGCTGAACTTGAAACCAGCCAGGATGGGGATGAAACGGGGATTGGCCGTGAAGCTGGTGAGAGTTGTTTTTTTCAATTTCATGAATGGGAAAAAGATGCTCATGCTTTTGCTGCGGAATTCGGGTTCCACGATCCAGGTGCCAAGATTGCAGAATGAAAAACGTTTTCCGCCAATTATTCTCTCGCTGAAGAGGGAGTGGATAAATCCCACTGGTTCGTTCCCTGATTGCAGGATCAAACCGCAATACTTGCCACTGCCTTCCCATTTTCGGGTAAAGAGCCTCTGCCAGGTTTCATCGTCAATAAGATGCCCGCTCCGAAATTTCTTCAATAGGGGCAGAACCCGGGGGAAATCAGCAGAGGTTGCTTGTTTAATGGAAAGTTCTTGTGTCATTCTAAAAAGAGTATAGCATGCCAGGATATTTTGAAAAACTCAGGGAAGGTCCTGGTTCAATAACCCCGATCCAGTGTTCAGTAGCAAAATCTTGGAATCCGTTCTGATTTCTTTGTGTTCCATCATTTTTTGAAGAGCAGCCAAAGTCGCGGCACCCTCCGGGCAGGCAAAGATTCCTTCCTGGGTGGCAAGCAGATCCTGTGCTTTGAGGATATCCGCATCATCAATGGCAATGGCAGATCCGCCACTTTCGCGGATAACCCGCATGATCATCCTGTCGGCGAAGCTCTTGGGTACACGCAGGCCAAAGGCGATAGTGCGGGCGTTTTGCCATAAGTCGCAATGATCTTTACCTTCCTGCCAGGCTTTTACGATGGGTGCGCAACCTGTGGATTGAACTGCCACCATCTTGGGCAGGTGCTTGTCCGTCAGCCATCCAAGCTGGAGCAGCTCCTGGAAAGCTTTCCAGATCCCAACCAGACCCGTTCCCCCGCCTGCAGGGTACAGGATCATATCGGGCAATTCGGACTGGAAATATTCCGCGATTTCAAAACCCATAATTTTCTTGCCTTCCAATCGGTAGGGTTCCTTGAAGGTGGAAACGTCAAACCAATTCTTGCCCTTGGTTTTTTCCCTTGCCAGTGCTCCTGCATCGTTGATCAAGCCGTCGACCAGGGTCAAATCGGCATGACTGGCTTTGCACTGGCGGATATTAACTTCAGGTGTGTCTTTAGGCATGAAAATGTGGGCTGGTAATCCCACCCGGGCGCAATAGGAAGCCAGGGAGGCTCCGGCATTTCCGGCAGTTGGGATCACGAATTCTTGGACACCCAATTCGACGGCTTTGGAAACAGCAGCGGATAACCCGCGGGCTTTGAAACAGTGAGTTGGGTTGGTGCCTTCGTCTTTGAGGAAGAGCTGGGTCAATCCCAGGTGTTTCCCGATCCGGGGGAGGGGAAGTATGGGAGTGTCGCCTTCGCCGAGGGAGACAACTTTCTGTGGATCTTTCACCGGGAGAAGTTCGTGCCAGCGCCACATCCCATTCGGTCTAGAAGAAAATTCAGAAAATGAAAAGGTTTTCTTGATCGAATCAAGGTCGTAAATAGCGCTCAATGGGGCATTGCAACTTGGGCAAAACGTTTGAACTTCATCAGCAGAGAATTGCTGCTGACATTCAGAACATTCCAAATGGTCGATGTACGAGAATAGGGACAAGGGGTTTTCCTGGTCAAGAATCAATTCAGTTTACCACAGGATAAATTTCAATCTGAACGGCATATAATTTTAATATGGGCGCGAGGAAAATTATCCACGTTGACCTGGATGCTTTCTTCTGTTCTGTGGAGGAAATATTCGACCCGTCCCTTAAGGGGGAATCCTTTGTGGTTGGTGGGCCTGTAGGCACCCGAAGTGTAGTCGCCACCAGTTCCTATGCTGCCCGTCAGAAAGGTATCCACTCTGCCATGCCTATCGACCGGGCAGTAAAACTCGACCCGGATTTGATCATCGTCAGTGGACGGCATGGGGTGTACGGAGAATACTCCGACAAGGTAATAGATATCCTCAACCACTTCAGTGGAATGGTCGAACAGGTCTCCATCGATGAGGCCTTCCTGGATGTGAGTGACTTGCCGGAATCGGGGGAAGTGATTGCACGCAAGATCCAGGCTGCCATCCAAATTGAGACCGGACTGCCAAGCTCGCTGGGTGTAGCCACCAATAAGCTGGTGGCAAAAATCGCCAACAACATTGGGAAAACGAAAAACAAGGGGAGCACGGCTCCGCGCGCTATTACGGTAATCTCACCCGGAGAAGAAGCTGCCTTCCTCGCACCTCTTCCAACACGCGAACTATGGGGGGTGGGCCCGAAAACAGCTACCGCGCTCGAGGAGTTGGGGATATTCACCATTGGTGACCTGGCCAAAAGATCTGAATCTTCCTTGAAGAGCCGGTTCGGGAAATATGGATATGACTTGAGCTTCCGGGCACGCGGGATCGACTACAGCCCGGTTTCCAACGAACACGAGACTAAATCGGTTAGCAATGAAACCACTTTCGAGAGGGATGTCACGGACGAGAAAAAACTACTGGATACCATCCAGGCTCTTTCCAGCCAGGTGGCATATCGGTTGAGAAAAAATGATTTTTGTGCCACTACCATTCGAATCAAGTTACGCTGGTCGGATTTTTCAACCATTACCCGACAGTTTTCACTCCGGCAGCCCACTGACCAGGATGGAGTGATTTTCTCTGCTGCCAAAGGTCTGTTCCTGGAAGCCTGGCAGGACCGACAACCCGTCCGCCTGATTGGAGTTGGTTCCAGCGGATTGACCAGCCGAGTGCATCAACTATCCCTTTGGGAAACACCAACGGAAAAAGAACGCCGCCTGCTGGAAGCCATCGATGAAATCCGGGCCAGGTTTGGCAAGCAATTGCTAACCCGTGGGTTGAAAGCCAGCGAATTGGAAGAGAAAAAAAAGAAGAATATCAGCTGGACTGATTTTTCAAAACCGCGTAATAAAGATTGACGATTTGGGAAGAGACCTTATCCCATTCGTATGCCTGGGCAGCTGAGCGGGCCTGGCTGCCGATCTTGCAACGCAAATTCTCATCCTGAATAAGAGTAGTCAGGCAGGCTGCCAGGGCATCGGAATCGCCATCTGCCACAAAGTACCCGGTCACCCCATCTTGCACCAGGTAAGCCAGGCCTCCCACCTGGGATGCAACTACGGGTGTACCGCAGGCCATGGCTTCGAGAGCGACCAGACCAAACGATTCGTAATGGGAAGGCACAATCACAATTTGGGCAGCGGAATAATAATAGGGGAGCGTGTCCTGGGCTTGCTTGCCCCGGAAAATCATCAGGTCGGCGATGCCCAGTTCCACAGCCAGTTTTTGAATCCGAGCCATTTCTGAATTCATCTTTTCTGTAGGGGCATCTGGTTCCCCACCGATTATCGTGAGGTAATGAGGACATTGCTGCATGATGCCTTGGCGAGTCATCTTGGCGATTGCTCGGAGAAGCGTGTCCAAACCCTTTAATGGTTCGATCCGGCCTACGAACAGGAGCATGCAATGCTGGTCGGTGAGACCGATCACCTGGCGGGCTTCATCCATCGGGATGGGATAAAAGCGCGAGGTATCCACGCCCGGTGGGATCGTCCGGATGCAAGAGGGATGGTTTTGATAAAGTTTCAGGATTTGACCCTCTTCCGCAGGTGTGGAGATCACAATGCAATCCGAACCTGCCAGGACGGCTTCTTCCCCATCCAACCGGTTCTGATCAGCAACCTCATCCTCGGATTGGGCGATCTGGTTTTTCATGTGACCGAGGGTGTGGAACATGGAGATCAGGGGCACATTCCATTTTTCCTTCAACTCGATACCCGCCAATCCCGATAGCCAATAATGGGCGTGGATCAGGTCGTAATGGATGCCCTTTTCTTTAGCGAACTTGAGGATACCTTCGACGAACTGGGATAAGTACAGTTCCAGTTCCGCTTTGGGGCAGGGCACTTCGGGTCCAGCGGGGATATGGACCACCCGGTTGCCGTATCCCAGGTCGTGGAGGATGTGCGGCACGTGTTCATCCTGCGAACGGGTGAAGACATCCACGTGAACGCCGAGTTTGCCCAGATGGGTAGTCAGGTCGCGGACATACACGTTCATCCCGCCGGTGTCTTTGCCACCCAGCGTTGCCAGCGGGCAGGTGTGATAAGAAAGCATGGCAATATTCATGACCTACCTTGTCGATATCCTCCTGTTCCGATTATAATCTCAGCGCCATACAAAAGGTTGACGCCACCGTAGCTCAGTTGGCAGAGCAGCCGCTTCGTAAGCGGCGGGTCAAGAGTTCGACTCTCTTCGGTGGCTCTTTCTTTTTAATTTCCCACGCTTAGATTTCTTTTCCTTCCACCATTTTCATCAACATACTATACACAACCTTGGTTTTACCTTTGGGTTGATCGATGCTGATGCAGTCATGCGGAATGCCCAACTCATCTGGAAAATGGTATGTTTCAATGTTCACTGCACCTGCTCCTTGCCAATTGCTCACAAGTTGCTGGCAAAGCTCGTTGTTTATCGATTCATCATGGTCGTTGATCACCATGTAAACTTTATTGGCTGCGGGTTTGCTTTTGCGTGAGACCGATCGGATTTTCATTCCCATTTTCATAATCTCACGAAGGCCTTTAGAGGAATATTGGGGATAACCAAATTGGGGAC
>JBGQAS010000129.1:0-6032 GCA_041494435.1 Anaerolineaceae bacterium
CTGGCACGCTGAGCAGCACCTGCCTCGAGGAAATAAATCCCCAACCGGTCTCCGCCACGTATAACCGATTTTGTGTCAACTCCGTATTGATGCAAGAATGCCAGGCAGGCATCCCCGATTTCATTTATGGGTAACCGGGTAACAAAGGAAGTTGGCAGTCCGAGGATTGCGAGCGATGCGGCTACATTCGCTTCTCCACCTGCATAGATTGCTTCAAATTCGCGAGCCTGGACAATCCTCTGGAATTCCGGGGGCTTTAATCTCAGCATGATTTCGCCGAATGTGACCGTTTGCTTTTGCATAACTCCCTCGCTTGACATGCCTTTGCAAAATGCTAAAATGGTTTTACGTGGAAAATTGGACTGACCATTTGTCCATTCAAATTTACCTAATTTATTGTACACGTGAATGGTCGATCCAATCTGGAGGGGAACGATTGGCGGTTTCATCTTTTTGAGATTTTGGATTGTTTAGTATTTTGAACAATAAACCTGACCCCGTAATCCTTGGGCAAGGTTACATCCTTCGGACGGATTGATGACCTTCTGAAACTCCAAAAACTTCTGTAAAGGACGATCCAATGACCCTGACTGCTGCAATTGACAAGTTATCACTGAAGACCAAGATCTTTTACGGGATCGGTGATATATGTTTGCGGTTGCCTTCCCCTTGCTGTTCTTGTACCCCATTACGCAAAAAAGCATGCTGCTGTTGTACAGCAGCTTAATGAAAAGAATGCTGTGCCAAAGAAATCCGGTAAATAACTTTTAAGGAGGTTATCCATGGAGCCATTAGTCATTATAGCCACCCCAAACATCAGTTGGCTGCACCTCAAAGTCAAATACCCACAATCGGTGCAGGAAATCACCGACGAAGCCGTATTGTGCCGGGAAGCCGGTGCCACAGTTTTGCATACTCATGCTCAAGGAAAATGGGTTGAAACCCTGCGAGCTGTCCGGGCAAATACGGACATCATCATCCAATGCGGGATGTCCAGTTTACCCATCCCCGACCGGATGGATGTGTACAAAGAAAAAGGCGATCTGATTTCAATCATCCTCAACCACCATGATGAAGCCTTCGTGAAAACCGAATGCAATGTATTGCACACCAAGGAAGAACTGACCGAATATGCCAGGTTGTGCCGGAAGTATGGGGTGATCCCCGAATTTGAAGTCTGGCATGCCGGATCCATCTGGAATTTGAACTGGATGATCTCGCATAGGCTGCTAAAACCCCCATATGTCACCACCCTTTTCTTTGGCTGGCCGGGTGGCACCTGGTCACCCCCAACAGTGGAGGAATACGAGTACCGGCGTAAATTGATGCCCAAGGGATGCGTATGCACAGTGAGCATCATGGAAGAACACCAGATCGATATAGTAACAGCTGCGATCAAAAACGGAGACCACGTTCGCGTCGGTACAGAAGATTACCCCTTTAACCGAAAGGGGAAAATCGCCACCT
This sequence comes from Anaerolineaceae bacterium, assembly GCA_041494435.1. Classification (GTDB taxonomy): domain Bacteria; phylum Chloroflexota; class Anaerolineae; order Anaerolineales; family Anaerolineaceae; genus JBGQAS01. Next base: position 1,468 of record JBGQAS010000129.1, read on the forward strand.
GCCATGAACTGGTGAAAGAGACTGCAGACCTGGCAAATTCGTTGGGGCGTCCCCTGGCTACGGTGAAACAAGCCCGAAAAATGCTCGGACTGAAATAAAGAAAAGCGGGAGAAAATATGAGTGTGAAAAAAGTAGCTGTAATCACCGGCGGAGCCCGAGGTATTGGTGCTGCCACGGTAAAGGAATTCGCAAAACACGGATATGCCGTGATTTCCCTGGACACCTTGAAAGAGGGTCAAAAGGTTGCTGATGAAGTAATCAAGGAAGGTGGCGAATGCACCTTCATGGTTTGCGACGTCTCAAATGAAAAACAAGTGGCTGAAGCCCTTAAAGTGGTAGATCAAAAGTATGGACGGGTGGATGTGCTTGCAAATATCGCCGGGATCGTGTTGGTGAAACCCTTCGATACCATCACCTGGGATGAATATACCCGCACGGTGAACGTGAACCTGGGTGGAACCTTCCTGCTGTGCAAATATGTGCTGCCTTTCATGAAAAAACAGAAAAGTGGATCCATTGTCAACATGGCTTCAGTCTCGGGGCACGTGGGACAAATGGATCACGCCATGTATGGAGCCACAAAAGGCGCCATCCTTGCCATGACCCGGGCGCTAGCCTGGGAACTGGCTGCCTGGAACATCCGGGTGAACTCCATCAGCCCGGGTTCCGTCGATACCCCCATGTTGCGGGGAGACATCACTCTCGAATCCAATCGCACAGGTATCTCCTTTGAAGAAGTGAAGAAAGAACGGGAATCTGAGCAAGCCTTCAAGCGCTGGGCTGACCCATCTGAAATCGCCGCCCCGATTTACTTCCTCGCGAGTGATGAGGCCTCTTTTATTACCGGGACCGATCTTCTGGTAGATTGCGGTTGGGTGGCAAAGTGACATTAATTGAAATGGAAATTGTTGATCCTGAAAGCGGGAAACAACATGACTGTTAATTTCGGTACCCTTCAGAAAGAAGCCCTTTCCGAGAAAATCGCGGAACGTTTACTTTCCTTGATCAAAGAAAAGCAACTCAAACCTGGCGACCGGTTGCCCCCGGAAAGGGAACTGGCAGTATCGATGGGAGTCAGCCGACCTTCCTTGAGGGAAGCACTGAGAGCCCTGTCGATCATGCACATCATCGAAAACCGCCAGGGATCGGGCACGTATATCACCTCACTGCAACCTGAGACCCTGGTCGAACACCTGGATTTCATCATCGCATTGAACGACAGATCATTCTTGGATTTGTTCGAAGCGCGCAAGATCCTGGAAGTCGGCCTTGCTTCCACAGCTGCTCTAACCATCAGAGATGAAGAGCTTGATGGATTAAAAGAATGTCTGGACAGGGCGGCAAAAGAAGTTGATGATCCAGAAGCCTTCCTGCAATCCGACTTGGAGCTGCACCAACGTATCCTGGAATCTGCCCGGAATCAGATATTGGCTTTGTTCATGAAATCCATCAACGATCTGAATATAGCCAGCCGCCGCAGAACCGGCGAATCCCGCAAGGTGCGTGAGCAGACCCTAAAAGATCATCGATTGATCCTTTCGGCATTAAGGACCCATGATGCCCAACTTTCCGGGCAAGCCATGCGGGATCACCTGAATCATGTGGAACAACATCTCAAAGCTATGAGCCTGGAATCCGCAAGGGAGGAAAAATGACCGATGAACGATTCCTGGTTACGGGAGCTCTTGGTTGCATTGGAGCATGGACCGTACGAAACCTGATCCGGGAAGGAGTGCTTGTAACCGCTTTCGACTTGGGCGACCATCGCCACCGGCTTCAGTTGCTCCTCTCTACAGAGGAGATCCAAAAAATTCAATTCTGTCAGGGGGATATCTCAAACTGGGAAACTGTGTTTAAAACCATTGAAGAGATCCACCCATCTCACATCATCCACCTGGCTGCCATGCAATTGCCTTTTTGCAAAGCGGATCCGGTACTAGGTGCCAAGGTAAATGTGGTCGGAACGGTAAACGTCTTCGAAGCTTGCAAACGCCTTGGAATTCAGCACCTGGTGTATGCCAGCAGTACTGCGGTATATGGACTGAGTGAAGAATACCCCGAAGCACCCTTGCCAAATGATGCTCCGCTAAAACCGCGATCTCATTACGGGGTATACAAACAAGCTAACGAAGGCACTGCCAAGGTGTATTGGATGGACGACAAAGTTGCCAGCATTGGATTGCGTCCTTATGTGGTTTACGGCGCTGGACGTGACCAGGGGATGACCTCTACCCCCACCCAGGCAATATTGGCTGCTGCTGCCGGCAAACCCTACAAGATCAGTTACGGAGGTAGATACTGTTTCCAATATGGAGAAGATACCGCGAAAATATTCATCGCCTGTGCCTGGGCCAATACCAAAGGCTCGGAAGTATTTAATATTGGGGGGCCTTCTGTAAGCACTCCACGGGTGATTGCCGCGATCGAAAAAGCCCTTCCTGCAAGCAAAGGGACCATCACCTTCGACGACATTCCTCTTCCCTTTCCCGAGGAAGTGGATCATTCCGCCCTGGAAAAAGTAATCGGGAAACTGCCTTTCACTCCGTTGGATCAGGGTGTTGCGGAAACGATTTCCATTTTCCAAAAGGCGTTGAAAGAAAATCTGATCCAGCCCCCAAAATAAGTTCAAGCAAAGGAGAGAGAGATTATGTCAACCGCTTCTTCAAAAGTTGCCAAGCGTTCAACGGGATATTTGCTTGGCATGTCTGTTCTGATGCTGGGTGCCAACGTAGTCTGGACTTCGTATAATAGTGTCCTGCTACCTACGATGGTGCAACTTCAACCCTCGGTCGCCGAAAACATGCGCGGCCCTACGGTTGGATTGATCGGGTTCTTCGGGACCCTGTTTGCCATCGTGGCCAGTCTTCTGGCAGGCATCATCACCGATCATTCCGCCAGCAAATGGGGAAAACGCATCCCGGGTATTCTAATTGGCTCTCTGCTGACGCTACCCGTGATTGCTCTTGCAGCGATTTTCTTCCCGCCGGTCGTACCGCTCATTGCCGTCAGTTTCATCCTAATGCAGACTTTTACCAATGTCGCCAATGGTGCTTGGTGGCCGCTCCTGGCAGATATTATCCCGGAAGACCAGCGCGGAACTGCTTCTGGTGTCCAAGGTATTTTAACTATGGTGGGTGCCGCCCTGGGAATCGTTGTAATTTCCGGGTTGGTCAGTGCAGGACAAATACAACTAGCCTTGTGGGTAATTGGCATCCTTATGGCTGTTTCTGGCATCATCACTGCTCTGGTCATCCGAAAGCAGGATAAGCCTGAACCGGTCGCTATTAAGCGAAGCCTTTGGAGCTACGTAGGGGACATGTTCAGGGTGAAAACGCGCGTACCGGTTTTTGCCTGGGTTGTGGCAAGTGCAACCCTGGCAAACATGGGCCTCAATAGCCTGGCTTTTTTTGCCACCTATTTCATTCAGCTCTATTTCCCGAACCAGTACCCCACCCCAGAGGCAGCAGCCAGCGGGTTCCAACTCATGGGCGGGATCAGCCTGGTATTCACCATGGTTTCAGCTATCCTCTCAGGAATCATATCGGATAAGGTGGGTAGACGTCCGGTAATCCTGACGGGCGTATTCCTGTGCGCTGTCACCACGGTAGCCATGGCATTCTCACCGAGCTTCATCTTCTTCCTGATCATGACCGCAATCCGCTCGCTGGCGACCGGACCCATCCTGACGGTAATCCCTGCCCTTACCAGCGATCTTTCTCCCAAGGATGAAGCTGGGCAATACATGGGGTACGCCAACCTGGCTACAGGAGTTTCGGGAGCTCTTTCCGCGATAATCTTTGGAGTCATCCTAACGAGTTGGACCCATACGAGTTTCTTCGTGATATTAATTGCTTCTGCCTTCCTGTTCCTTGCAGGAGCTTTAATCTTCATTTGGAAAGTAAAACAGAAAACAGTTGATCAACATACCACTCATGATGTAGCGAAAGCGACCTAAAAGTAATAAAAACGGCGGCCCATTTTGGGCCGCCGTTTGCGTTTAAATAGACTTATTGCTCCATTCATCGTTTAAAATCTTCAAGCAATATGTTGTAGAATGAAAAATAGATTTGAGGTGCATATGAAAAAATATCTTCCATGGATAATTTGTGGTATTTTGGCAATCTCGACGGGGATTCTTCTATTCCTGACCATCCAGGCACATCGGGCCAACAGCGCATTAAATAATACATTAGGAAATTTTACCGATGCCACCATCGCTACCCAGGTGGCAATGCTGGAGGGGGATCAAGAGCAAATTGCTTCCTACCAAGCAACCCAAGCTGTACTTCAAAACCAGGTCTCCTCCCTGGAATCGGAGTTAACCACCGCTCAATCCAACAGTGCGGTGATGGCTACCCAGGTTGCCAGTACCACGGCAAGTTTCGAATGCGCCAATAAAGCCGCCTTTCACCCGGACTATTCCAGCAACCAGTCCATGTCAAACGTCCTCAAATCATTTGTCAAGGACATGACCGGGGGCGTGATCCAGGATGCCAACTGGTCAGTTATTTGGCCAAATGAAAACACTTCCCTTCACAATGTATTTGTTTTGATTAATAATGTGC
>JBGQAS010000212.1:0-4398 GCA_041494435.1 Anaerolineaceae bacterium
AGGATGAATACCGGCACGGCCGAAAAACTATATGGCAGAAATATGGTTTGGCGAAAGCAATCAATGCGGGAGACGCCCTCTATGGATTAGCTTTTGCCCAGATGAAATATCTCCCTGGTGACATACTTCCTGAAAAGGCGTTGTCCATCTTTACGGTTTTCTCGAAAGCTGCTAACCAATTAACCATAGGGCAGGCAGCGGACATGGATTTTGAAGATAGGAAAAACATCTTTTTGGAAGAATATTGGCGGATGGTGAAGGGGAAAACTGCGGCTCTTTTCCAGGCTTCCGCAGAGATTGGGAGTTTCCTAGGAGAAGCTAATGCCAAAACTGTTCATGCTTTTTCGAATTTTGGGTTAAACCTAGGTCTGGCATTCCAGGTGAGAGATGACTTACTCGGGATTTGGGGAGACCCGAAAGAAACAGGAAAGCCAACCGGAAGTGATTTGATTAAAAAGAAAAAATCTCTCCCCATTTGTTTTGGATTACAAAAGGATATTCAATTTCGAAAGTTGTATGCCGTGGAAGAATCTGATAGCCTTCATGTCCAAAATGAAACTCAGGTTTTAGCGAAAATCGGGGCGTATGATTTTACGATTGGCGAGATAAAGAAATTTACCACCAAAGCCATAAGACAACTTACGCAGACCAGGATTAAAAATAAAGGCATGGATGCTTTATTGGAACTTACAGATTCTTTGAATGTCAGGCAGATATGAAAAAGAAGGAGATTGGAATGGATAATTGCGACAAGCCATTGAACCAGGCGGCAGCATTATTTTGCGAAACGGAGATCGATCACGATGCGATCAAGAAAGCCACTTGCGAATTACTCAAGGCAATTGGTGAGGATCCGGACCGAGAGGGTTTGAAAAGAACACCTGAAAGGGTTTCTAAAATGTACGATGAACTCCTGGCAGGCTACCGCATGGATCCTACCCGGTTTGTGAATGAAGCCCTTTTTGCTGTCGAATATGATGAAATGGTAATCGTGAGGGACATTGAATTCTATTCGCTGTGTGAGCATCACATGCTTCCATTTATAGGTAGAGCCCATGTGGCATATTTCCCAAGGGAGCAGGTTATTGGGTTATCCAAGATACCCCGAATTGTGGATATGTTCGCACGAAGATTGCAGGTACAGGAAAGGATGACTCAACAAATTGCCGACTTTTTGAGTGATCTCCTGCATCCCAAAGGGGTTGCAGTTGTAGTTGAAGCTTTGCATCTGTGCTCGATGATCCGGGGAGTAAAAAAACATGATTCCCGCATGACGACATCTGCCATGTTGGGTTATTTCCGCGATAATATGGCTTCCCGCGTTGAATTCCTGGATAATATTTCCCGTGGAGCTACGCCGTTACATTTCTAGAAATTCATTCCAACGAAAAAGAGAAATCTTTTCAATATAGTATTGCTTCCTTAATCGGGAGGCAATGCTTTTTAATTTCAACCCTGATACTTCATCTCGCAGATCAGGAACAAATTCCGCTAAAGGAACAGCGATGTAAACCCGGCACCAGATATTCGGGTCCAGTACAGTTTCATTTTGTAAAAGGATATCCAAGTCAATAGTGCGAGGGGCATTTTTATCCGATGTTCTTATTCTACCCAGGTCAACTTCGATGACATGCAAAATGTCACTTTTGAAATCATTAGGGTCAAGATTGGATTTCAGGTATAGCACAGCGTTCAAGAAATCGGGTCCTCTTGCACCTTCTGAATGGGATTTATATACGTTGGATATCTCCGAGATCATGCAGGTTTTCTTGAGCCGACCGACGGCTTTACGCAGGTTAATCTCAGGAGCAATATTTGAACCCAAACCCACATAATAGCTATGCAGTTGGTTGTGAGCGTTCAAATTCGACTCCCACGGAACCCGAAAAACGAACCGCTCCAGGTTTTTCAACCCTGACACGCACTTTTTGTATGATCTTGTCTTCCAGACATAATTCTGCAATATCGGTTGCCAGTGCTTCTACAGTATAACGCGATGAATCGGTGACATAAGCGATGATCTTCTTGGCAACAGTTCGGTAATTGACACAATCCTCGATCTTGTCGGTTTTACCCCCTTTGAGGATTTCCGTGAACATGACGACGTTGATCAAAATTTCCTGCGGCTTGGAACGTTCCTGTTCGCCGACCCCGATAATTCCCTGTACACGCAAATCTTTGATAAAGACTTGATCCATATCTCCCTTACTTTCTAAACCAAGTGCCTGCCACCATCCAGGTGAATGATTTCACCGGTGATGTAGGCCGGTCCGGTTAACAGAAACAAAACCGTCTGGCTGACTTCATCCAAGGTCCCCAGGCGATGCATGGGTACCAGGTCCAGGAGTTTTTCGGGCATCGAACCATCTTCAGGTGGAAGGATGGCTCCAAAAGCTACCCCATTGACCTGGATGTTGGGAGCAAGTGCCACAGCCATGGCTTCTGTAACAGATGCAAGGGCAGCTTTGGAAATAGTGTAGGGTAGGTGATCTTTCCCTGGTCGGAGCGCTCGCCAATCCAGGATATTCACAATTCTTCCAGATTCCTCTTTGCCAATTTGCTCAGCAAATGCTTGGCTTAGAAAGAATGGGGCGGTCAAATCGATGTTCATGTGCCGTTGCCAGGCATCGAGAGTTGTTGTACGGACACCCATGTGCTCAAAAATGGCAGAATTATTGATCAGGTAATCAACATGAGAAAGGGAAAATGCTTTCTTGGTGAAGGTTTCCAGCTTTGTCAATTCATTAAAGTCTTGATGGATGATCCAGGCTCTACGTCCCAAAGCAATGACTTCAGCCTCCAATTCCTTTGCTTCTTTCGGGAATTTGGAGTAGTGGATGACTACATCTGCACCTGCAGAAGCAACTGAAAGCGCCAGATGCCTTCCGATCCTTCGGGCAGCGCCAGTAACCATGACGGTTTTTCCTAATAAAGGCTTTTCATCCATGTCGTTTCTTCCTTTTATTACTCGTATCAATATTTTATATGAAAAAGGTTGAAGGGATTGACAACTTGCATTAGAGATGTATAATCAAAATACCCTACCCCTATGGGGGGGGGGGTATAAGAGGAAATATGAAAAATGAAGAAGTAAGCAAACGGTTGAAGAACATTGAAGGACACATCAAGGGGGTTGAAAAAATGATCGACGAGGATGCATATTGTATCGATGTCATCCGCCAGGTACAAGCGATACAGGCGGCTTTGGTGAAAGTGAACAATATGATCCTCGATCATCATCTGAACAGCTGTGTGATAACTGCAATAAGAGGTAACGACGTAAGCGAGCGTGAAAAAGTGCTCAATGAAGTCGTGGAAGTTTTCAATGCAACACAAAAGGTCTAAGGAGAAAATATGAATACTAAAACGTACCAAATCCCGGCCATCAATTGTGTCCATTGTGTCCATACGATCAAGAATGAACTTTCTGAAGTGGAAGGTGTCAAGTTTGTAGATGGCAATTTTGAGGAAAAGCAAATCACGGTGACTTTTGAGGTTCCTGCTAATCCAGAAAAAATTGAAAAGCTGCTGGATGAAATTGGTTACCCTGTGGCAAAGTAAAAAATATCGAATAACAGCATTTATCGTTAGGGTTTATTGTTTTAACGGAGATCCAATGAGTGAGACAAAACAGATTATTCTGCCCGTTACTGGCATGACGTGTGCGAATTGTGTCGCAACAATTGAACGGAACTTGAAGAAGTTGGATGGCGTTCAATCTGCGGCTGTAAACCTTTCTTCAGAAAGAGCAGTAGTCGAATACAACCCGGAAAAACTGGGGCTGTCTGACATGGTCAACAAGGTTGAACATGCCGGATATGGAATAGCTAATGGGATGGCGGATCTGGTCATCCAGGGCATGATGGATACCAATGATGGTCGGCGGTTGGAAAAGGGAGTAAGGAAGCTTTTCGGTGTGATGGATATGCAAATAAATATCACCAACGGAAAAGTCAATGTGAAATATATTCCGACCTTGATCTCTCAAAATGAAATCCGTAAAGCTATTGCTGCCATGGGTTTCAAAGTATTGGTCTTGGGTGAAGAAGGCGAAGATGTGGAAGCAAAAGCCCGTGAAGCGGAGATTTCGCATCAGAGACGTTTATTTATCATCGCCCTGATCTTTACAGTCCCATTATTCTTGCTCTCCATGGCAAATGATTTCAATTTGCTTCCCATGAGTATTGGACATCAGCCCTGGTTGAATTGGGTTATGTTTGTTCTTGCCACACCTGTTCAGTTTTATGTGGGCAGACAATATTATGTGGGAGCTTACAAGTCCCTCCGGGGTGGTTCGGCCAACATGGATGTATTAATCGCACTGGGATCTTCCGTAGCGTATTTCTACTCCATTGTCGTCAGTCTGGGTTTGATCCCTGGGCACGTTTATTTTGAAAC
>JBGQAS010000332.1:0-2973 GCA_041494435.1 Anaerolineaceae bacterium
GTTGTTGGTTTGTTGGGTGGCTGTGCAGGCACCAACTATGGTGAGAACAACTCGCTAATGGCCATCACCCGTAACTATTCCGTAGCGGTTCTCATGACCGCGGGCGTCATCGCCATTTTACTCGGCTTCGTTGGCAAGCTTGCTGCCGTGATCAACACCCTGCCCGTAGCTGTTGTGGGGGGTCTATCGATTTACCTGTTCGGTGTCATCGGCATGCAAGGTATTGCCCTGATCCAGTCCGAAAAGGTCAACCTGTTCGATCCGCGTCAATTGGCGGTGGGTGCTACCATCCTGGTGACAGGCATTGGTGGTGCTATTGGATTGCCAAATGGTTTGTACCCCTTCCCCATCCCGGTGATTTTCCCCAGCGGCATCCCGGCAATTGTATTCGCAGCGATCGTGGGTATTCTGCTCAACTTGTTGTTCCTGGTTTTGCCAATCCGATTATTCGGGATTAAAGAACGGCAAAATCTCAACATGTAATATAATCCGGTTATTGCACTTAATTCCCTCCTCGCTCAAAAAGCGGGGAGGGAAGGATTAAAATTCATAACCGTTCGTAAGGTTTGATAGTTTCACAAAATCCATCTACTTCCTAAATGAATCAGGATGAACCATGAATAATTCCCATCCAGGTTTACCCGAATTTGACTATATCAGGCCCGTTTCTCTTGCTGAAGCTTCCAGCTTCTTAAGTGAACATGCAAAAGAAGCTCTGCCTTTTTCCGGCGGCACGGATACCTTTGTGCGCATGCGAGATGGAGTTTTGTCCCCAAAATTTCTTGTGGACGTAAAGGGGTTCGATGAGACCAAAGAACTTTCATACGATCCAAAGACTGGATTGACAATCGGCGCCGCAGTCCCCATGAACCGTGTGATTGCTTTTCCCGATGCCATTAAGATATATCCTCTTCTAGTGGAAGCAGCCCGGTCAGTTGCCAGCTACCAATTGAGGAACCGCGCCACGATTGTTGGCAATATATGCAACGCTTCACCAGCTGGGGATACCATCGGTGCCTGCCTGTTGCTTAAGGGTGTATTGAACGTCCACGGCAAAAGTGGTTTACGGATCGTTCCTTTGAAGGATTTCTTCCTGGGACCTGGAAAAACCAATCTTAAACCCGGAGATATCGTGCTTTCGGTCCAACTACCCGTTCCACCCAAAAACTCTGTTGCCAAATACTATAAACTTGGCCGGAATAAATTAAGCGATTTGTCAATCGTTGCATTGGCTGCCTTGGGGTATGCGGATGAAACAGCAAAATCCGGTTTTCGGTTCCGTCTCGCCCTGGCTTCTGTAGCTCCGGTTCCTTTTTTACCCCAAGAAGCCGAAGCCATATTGGCAAATAAGAAAATCAATAACGACACAATTGAGTCAGCCGCTGTGGCAGCCATGGATGCTGTCAAACCCATCGATGATATTCGAGGCTCAGCCCGCTATCGCAAGCTGATGGTACGCAATATCACCCGGCAGGTGGTTACTGATATTTGGAACAAGATCAAATGAGCAATTATTTTATCGGAATGTAAAGTGGGTTTGGAGGAATGCATGTCACTGCATAGAATTTCATTAACCGTCAATCATTTTTCGGAGCAGGTGGATGTACCCGCGAACATGACCTTGCTCCAGATGCTGCGGGAAAAGTTGGCATTAACCGGAACCAAGAACGGTTGCGCAGCAGGAGAGTGTGGTGCTTGTACAGTAATGATGAACGGCGAACCCGTGAACAGTTGCATGGTGTTGGCTGTCGAATGTGAAGGGGCAGAGATCTTAACGGTGGAGGGTCTTGCTCGTGATCGACAACTCGATCCGGTGCAACAGGCATTAATCGATGCCGGCGGTGTGCAATGTGGATTCTGTACTCCCGGAATGTTAATCTCTGCCCGGGGTTTGCTTGATCGCAATCCCCATCCAAACGAAAATGAGATCCGCGAAGCACTGGCGGGGAACCTCTGCCGTTGCACCGGTTATTTTCGTATCATTGAAGGTGTCCGTAAAGCCGCCCAGATGGAATCAGGGACGAAATAGGAGGATCCGATGCCAAAACAATCGAATTCCAAAAAGAATCCTGATTCCCCCGTGGGTGAAAGTGTAACCCGTTTGGATGCACGCGATAAAGTTACGGGTGCGGCTCAGTTCGCTGATGATATCCAGTTTGGGCCAGGTTTGTTGCATGCCCGTTTGAAGCGCAGTCCTCATCCTCATGCCATCATCAAGAAGATCGATACCCGCAAAGCTGCAGCCCTGCCGGGCGTTAAAGCAGTTGTAACAGGAGAGGACTTTCCTGGTTACATGGGGCTATACCTGCAGGATCGCAATATATTCGCCCGTGATCGGGTACGTTATGTAGGTGACCCGGTTGCCGGGGTTGCTGCCACCACGGAGGAAATCGCAGAAAAAGCCGTTGGCTTGATCGAAGTGGAATACGAGGTTCTTCCCTCCGTTCATGACCCCGAATTCGGAGTTAGTGACAAGGCTCCAGTGATCCATCCAGACCTGGGAAAATATGAGTATGCCAACTTTATCTTCCCTGAGCCAGGGACCAACGTCTGTAACCGGTTCAAGGTTCGGAAAGGGAATGTGGATGAAGCATTCAAGAAATGCTCGGCTATTGTGGAGCGTAAATATCGTGTGCCCCACATCCAACATGTGCCGATTGAGCCGCATATCGCGGTGGCAAAGATGGATGAGGGTGGTCATATTACCTTATGGGCAAGCTCACAATCGCCTTTCGCGCAACGCAACCTGATCGCCAAAGGTCTGGGGATTTCACAAAGCCTGGTGGAAGTAATCGCGCCCTTTGTGGGAGGTGGCTTTGGCTCCAAAGCAGGCGTAAGCATGGAAGGACCAGCGGTTGCGATCGCCACGAAGGTGCCCGGGCACCCCGTCAAACTATTGCTCACACGCGAAGAAGAATTCCATGCTGCCTTTGTCCGCCAGGGATTGATCGCCTACTATAAGATGGGCTGCGA
>JBGQAS010000205.1:0-4525 GCA_041494435.1 Anaerolineaceae bacterium
ATGTGAGCTGCTCCGTGCAATGCACCTCCACTTAAAGCAAGCCCGATATGATTTGGTTTTTTGCGAAGCCAGCTGAATAGTCCCATGAATCTCTCCATCAAAATGTATATTTGAGTGTGTTTTTATTTTACTTGTGAATGACAAGACCGACCCAACAGGGTCGGTCTTGTAGATCAACAAATTATGATTATGGGCAGGTATAAGTTATGACAACTCCAGGTCCAAACAACTGATGATTGGGGCTATCAATGTATACTGAGACAGAGCCTGCGAAACTAGAGGTGAATAACCACGAAATATTATCGTTTTTGGTACCTGGACCTGTGAAAGTAATAGACTCCGTGGAGCTGATTCTAGGATCACCACCGGACAGTTCCAAGTGGTAGCTTACTTTGCCTGGAGCAGTTGCAGTAATAGCAACTGTGAAGTTGAAAGTGTGCCCTGGAGTACATGGATCTGATGATGAAGCGTTGTCTACCGAAATTTCCACATTGGTAACGGCAAAGGGCACATTGGATACAATGATCGTCACCCATATGGCCACACTTTTGTCACCTGAACCAAATACTGTGCCGTTCGAGGTTTTTAATTTCCAATTGCCTGTATAAGTGCCTTCTGCGGAAGGAGCCACCATGTTTACTGAAATATCCACAATCGAACCAGATAGAACATCCTTTGGAAGTGCTACACTTGCCGGGGCTCCCATTTGATCACCGCTGACGAAATACAAAACAGTAGATTTTGGCCAGGTGCAAGAACCATTATTGTAAAGACGCCAAGTTTTGGTGAACGCGGTTCCTGGTACTAGTTTTGTATTGTCTGGGTAGTTCACATCATTCCCGCTCATGTGCAGGCAGGGTACCGCGATGGGAACAATGGGTTGGGACGTTGGAAGGACCGGTATTGTTGGCATTTGGGTGGCTGAGGGCAACAATGTGGCTGTTGGGAATGAACTGGTTGGCAACGGGTTTGCTGTAGGATTGCTTGCGTTGGCAGCCAGGGTTTGAGCCACGCTGGTGGATACCAATCCCTGTAAGTCAATCGTGGGTTCAGCGGGTGTAGCCTGGCAGGCAGCTAATATAATCGCCAGTGCTAAACCGATCCCCATCAAAGCAGACAACTTCTTAGTCATTTTTCATCCTTCCTTTCCGAAAAAAGGTATGTGTTATTATACCTGAATGCATTCGCAGGTTTTGTCAAGACGAAAATCAACCCAAAAATGTTCCAAAAACCTTCAAAAGGGGTCTAAATGGCTCATCATGCCAGATATTTTCCTGAAAGCACTTGATTTATAATCTTTAAAGCTTCACAATAATATGAAGTCTTATTGAGGAGGGAAGTCAAAATGGAAGGTTTTGAAAAATTAGGAGTTTTTTACCTGGGCAAGGAATACGATCTCAAGAACAAGGCATTGAGCTCATCCTATATCCTCTATGACTCAAAAGATTTGTTAACCCATGCTGTGTGTGTCGGCATGACCGGAAGTGGGAAGACCGGCTTGTGTTTGGGATTAATCGAAGAAGCCGCCTTGGATGGCATCCCTGCCATATTGATCGACCCCAAGGGGGATCTGGCAGATCTGCTGCTTACTTTTCCCTTACTGCGCTCTGAAGATTTCCAACCCTGGGTCAACCCAGATGAAGCTAGTCAAAAAGGCTTATCTGTTGAAGATTACGCCAAACAACAAGCAGAAATGTGGAAAAAGGGACTGGCAGATTGGGGGGAGGATGGGGAAAGGATCCAGCGACTAAAACAAAATGCCGATTTCAAAATCTATACGCCTGGCAGCAATGCAGGCTTGCCAGTTTCTATTCTGAGTTCCTTTGATGTACCTCCTCAGGTAATAATGGACGATAGTGAGTTGCTGAGGGATCGCATCAGTACAACAGTTACCAGTTTGTTGGGCTTGATTGGCATAAAAGCGGATCCAATGCAAAGCCGGGAACATATCTTGCTTTCCAACTTGCTCGAATCGTCCTGGCGGAGTGGAAAGCCGGTAGATCTGGCAGGATTGATCACCCTGGTCCAAAACCCTCCCCTCCAAAAGATTGGTGTATTGGATCTGGATTCTTTCTATCCAGCCAAAGATCGATTTACTCTGGTGATGGCGCTCAACAGTCTTCTCGCTTCGCCAGGGTTTCACAGTTGGCTGGAAGGTGAGCCACTGGATGTAGGAAGAATCCTGTATTCACCCCAGGGAAAGCCACGCATTGCCATTTTCTCCATTGCCCATCTGGGGGATTCCGAGCGAATGTTTTTCACTTCTCTGCTTTTGAACCAGATCCTGGGGTGGATGCGCACGCAATCCGGTACAAATTCTTTGCGTGCTATTTTCTATATGGATGAAATCTTCGGATACTTACCCCCGGTTGAGAATCCGCCATCCAAGTTGCCCATGCTCACTCTTCTCAAGCAAGCCAGGGCTTTTGGATTGGGTTTGGTTCTGGCCACCCAAAATCCAGTGGACCTGGACTACAAAGCACTTTCAAATGCCGGCACATGGTTCATTGGGCGTTTGCAGACCGAAAGGGATAAGATGCGATTATTGGAAGGTCTCGAAGGGGCGGCAGCTTCAGTTGGTTCCAATTTCAATAAACAAGATATGGAAAAAATTATAGCCGGTTTGGGGAATCGGGTATTCCTGATGAATAATATTCATGAGGATCAACCCGTGATTATGATGACTCGCTGGCTGATGTCTTATATGCGGGGGCCCTTGACACGCGACCAAATCAAAATCCTGATGGATCCCTTCAAATCTGGCAATGTTTCTCAACCAGTCAATCCCCTACCGGTTCAGAGTACTCCTTCGATGGGAGCAGTATTGAGTCAGCCGCCAGTTGTTCCACCTGGTGTAGATCAATTTTTTGTTCCATTGAACAAGGCGCCTTCAGGAAATATTACCTATCAACCCTTTGTTATCGGGGCAGCGAAAGTCCGTTTCCTGGATACAAAAAACAAAGTCGATAGCATCGTAGACCGGGTTTTTCTAACTCCCATTGTCGACCGGGCCGTTCCAGTGGATTGGGCGGATGCCAACTCGCTTTCATTGGATACGAATAATCTGCAGAAATCACCTCAACCAAATTCTTTGTACTCGGAGCTTCCCGATGCTGCGACACAGAAAGCCAATTATGAAAAGTGGAGCCGTGGTTTGGCGATTTGGCTTTCCAGTTCCCAAGAGATGAAACTTTTACGCAGTAAAACTACGGGGATGGTTTCCAAACCAGGCGAAAGTGAAGGTGATTTTCGGGTAAGGGTGGGACAGGGAATGCGTGAAGGCAGGGATGCGGGCATGGACAAGCTTCGCGTAAAATACGCTCCCAAGATTTCTGCTCTGCAGGAGAGAATTCGTAAGGCGGAAGAAGCTGTCAGCCGGGAAAAGAGCCAGAGTACCTCAGCAGGGTTGCAAACTGCAGTTTCCGTGGGTGCCACCTTATTAGGGGCACTAACGGGCAGGAAATTGTTTAGTTCCACCAACTTGGGCCGGGTTTCAACGGTTGCCCGGGGTGTTACCCGTACTATGGATCAAGGATCTGATGTGAAACGGGCAGAGGAAAACGTCAAAGCCTTGCAGACTCAACTGGATGCACTCAATGCAGAGTTTATTTCGGAACAATCAGCCATGGGATTAGGAGCGGGGGCAAGCACCGAAGCATTCGAAACAATCAACGTGAAGCCTAAGAAGACAGATATTTCCATTCAGCTTGTTGCCCTGGTTTGGGCTCCTTATCAAACCACTCCCAGCGGATTATTCCCGCTATACACCTGAAATCACAGAGCAATAAAAAGAGACGGTGTAATCACCGTCTCTTTTTCATTCAGATATTTTCTAACGTTCTATTTATTATGACCCTTGCCTTTACCGTGTTCTTCAGCATTGGCATTCTTGACATGCCCAATACCAAGGAATTCTGGTTTTCCGTATAGTTTTTCGATTTGGCCGATGCCTACACCGGATTGAAATTGGGCGATCAGACTATCCACGGTGACGTCACACAAGGTGCCATCCAGTTGACATTGTGCCTGGGCAGCAGATGCAATGGAGAAGAGTTTTACCAACACTCCAAAACCTAGACCTTCAGCATGATACGCTGCAACTTGCTCTTCAGATGTGAGAGGGACCGGCGTGGTGGTGACTTCTGTTGGGATCACATCCGTAGGGGGAACGTCCGTAGATAAGGGATCCGTCGGAGCAGGAGTTTCGGTCGGTACAGGAGTAAAGAGGAAACTGAAGAATTGAGCCAACAGTTTTACAATGGGATTGATGTTGTAGGTTGGCGTGGGTTCAGTTGTCGGAAGCGTCCCCGAGTCCTCAGAAGGAGGTGGAGGGGTGGTGTCCACGGTTTGTGCCAAAGCAACATTCATTGACGCCATGAGCATTCCCAGCACCAAAGGTATAACAAGCCAACGAGTTTTTTTCATCTTAGTCCTCCAAAATTACCCATTTCATTGATTGGCTATTTTTCCATGGTCATTTGAAACATGCAGTTTTTGCCATCTAAGCGGAACATAGAAAAGCAAC
>JBGQAS010000246.1:0-4020 GCA_041494435.1 Anaerolineaceae bacterium
AGTGAAAAGGTGATTTCGCTGCCTGGAGAATCCGTCATTTTTTCAACGCCCAAAACGAGGGCGCTTTCCAGTTGCCCCGAGGCGATTGCCATCACCCCTGATCGGAAAGCGGCTGCCCCGGAACTGCAAGCTGCTTCGATGCGCAAAGCATCGCTGGAGCGCATGCCAATCCAATCGGCAATATAAGCTCCCAGGTGCTGTTGATGGTTAGCGGAGCTGGACATCATGTTCCCAACGAAGACGGAATCTACATGGTCCAAGCCGGCATCCTGCATCGCTAATAAAGATGCATCACCTGCCAATTCACGCAGGGATTTTTCCCACAGTTCTCCGATTTTGACTTGTCCAATCCCGATTACGGCTACTTCGCGCATATCCATCCTTTATTGTTCACTAGCTGGATTATAGATGGAAAAACTATCACAACCTATCAGAAGAAGGTGGGGGAGGGTCATGTATAATACTTTGGATGTGTGCCATCGAGAGGAAGGTTGCAAAGATAATTTATTGTGTTCTGATAGGAGCGCTCCTCCTGGCATCCTGTGTGAACTCTACCCAAGTAACCTCAACACCTGTACTGATATTTCCTACCCCAATTCTTCAAAGCACATCTACTATTGCTCCTGAAACTATTAATGTTTTCGTCGACCCGATCCTTCCAAGTGATTTCCGAACCCAGATTAAGTCGTCGCCAGAGGTCATTTTTGTTGAGACACTCTCCGAGTCAAAAGTGCAATTGACTTTTTCAGATGCGCCCAGCGACATGAATTGGGTGTATGCCTTGGCTGTGCCATTCCCTACAGTAATGGATGGAGTATCACTTGCAGATTTGAAAAGAGCCTGGATGGGGGATTTTTCAGGAAATCCAATTACAAACCCCATCTCAATGACTCAGGAAACTCGGGATATTTTCTCGAAACTATGGGGAGAACCTTCTGATTCAGGTATAAAGATACTCACACTCGAGCAATTGCAATTTAATCCGCTTGATGGAATGTCAAAGTGGGCTTTGGTCCCCTTTGCATACCTTTATCCCAAGTGGAAAGTCCTCCAAATCGATGGCAATTCACCGTTGTCAAAAGACTTTTCCGAGGCAGATTATCCACTTGCTTTGAACATGAAATTCAGTGGAGACGAGAAAGTAATTTCTCGGTTGAAGGTCCTTTTGCAATCTAATCCCAGATTGATCCAGATGACCAACCGGGATGCATCCTTGCTTTCAGTAGTCATGCTGACCGGTACCACAGCACTCTCACGTGATATTGGTAAACAAATGGATGCCAAGGGGGTGATGTATCCAGCCAGCGACATCATGGATTGGTTTCACCAGGCAGACATCATCCATATCAGCAATGAAGTTTCTTTCATGAACGGTTGCGTAGTGGGTGATCGGGGGAAGTTCTGTTCCAAGCTGGAATATTTGGGATTGCTGACGGGGATCGGTACGAACGTGATCGAACTTACAGGCAATCACCTCTTGGATTTTGGTGTTGATCCTTTCTTGTTCACATTGAACTTGTACAAGCAAAATCATATTCCTTATTACGGGGGCGGTTCCAACCTGGAGGATGCCAGGAAGCCGCTGTTGATTGAAGATCGTGGCAACAAGATTGCTTTCCTGGGTTGTAATTATGGGGTTCCCAAATCTGATATGGCAACCGAAACTTCTCCCGGTACGAACCCTTGCGATAATGATTGGATGAAATCAGCAATACAAGATTTGAAGAGCAGGGGCTACATGGTCATTTTTACTTTTCAGGATATCGAAGTTTGTACTCTCGAGCCAGCTGATACACAAAGAGGGGATTTTTTCCGGGCAGCGGAAGCCGGTGCTGATATTGTCAGTGGGAGCCAGGCTCATTGTCCTCAAGCGGTAACATTCCACCAGGGTGCCTTCATCCATTATGGGCTGGGGAATCTGTTCTTTGATCAAATGGATTCTCTTATGCGTAAAGAAATGGTAGACCTGCATTATTTTTATGATGGTCGGTATATCAGCACCCAGTTCCTGACAGCGATCTTGGAAGATTCTGCCAAGCCCAGGCCCATGACCGTCACCGAAAGGGAAAATCTGCTCTACTCAATATTTGGTGCCAGCGTATGGGAAAAATAATCCAGCGGGTGTCGATTCGGGCTTTTGTTGGCACCCTCATCCTTGGAGCTTGCACCTTGCCTACTAGTTCTCCGGCGAAAACAGCAACTCTGTTCCTGCCATATGCAGATATTTCACCCACACCAACAGAAACTGCCATTCCTTCAACTGATATTCATGTTTGGTTTGATCCGGGCATCCCAAATGAGCTGAAATCGGGCTTTAATTTGCCTTTTCCGTTCGTTTTAACCAGTTCCCAGGCAGATGCACAACTTTCTGTCATTCCAGGCATAGAAAGCAACGTTGAAAGCTTGTGGATTTATGCCCTGGTGGCAGCTTTTCCAACTATAAAAGATGATATTTCCTGGCAGGTTCTAACAGAAATATGGAAAGGAGATTCGGTTACGGGAAGCACATTTTTCAGGGTTCTGGTTTCGCCGGAAACTTTTGCCACAATGGAATACCTTCTGGGGATTTCGGGCGAAGGTGCTACTGAAATTGTTCCTGATGATGAACTCGTCGATCGCTTATGGGCAGACCGAAATTCCCTGGGGATTGTGCCTTTTGAAGGTTTACAACCAAGGGTAAAGGTAATCTCCATTGATAACAACTCGCCCATAAACAAGAATTTTGACCAGGTTTCATACCCTCTGAAAGAAATGTATGGAATTACCGGCGAGACTTCGTTGTTGGATTCGATTCAAGCAAGGGGAACCCAGGTGATTCCCGCTTCCAACCGGGACCCACAGAAATTGACTGTTATCACCATGACCGGCACAACAGCCCTCGTTCGTGCAATCGCGTACAAGATGGAAACGAAAGGGATTACTTATCCTGGAGAGAAGATCAAGGATGTCCTTGGGCAGGGGGATTTTCTCGACGTAAGCAATGAAATATCTTTCACGCCCGATTGCCCGTATCCAAACCCGAATTCCTCTTCTTTGAATTTTTGCAGCAAGCCGGAATATATCCAGCTTTTGGAAGATGTCGGGGTCAATATCGTAGAGTTGACGGGCAACCATTTGCTCGATTACAACGCCCAACCTTTTTACGAAACCCTGGAGATGTACGCTCAAAGGGGATGGGGAACGTTTGGTGGCGGAAAGGACGCCCAAAGTGCCAAACAACCTTTACTCATCGAGCATAATGGCAGTCGGATTGCCTGGATTGGGTGCAACGTGGTCGGTCCGGAGGTTGATTGGGCAACCGATTACTGGCCGGGTTCCGCCAGATGTGATTTTAGTTGGATGGTTTCGGAAATACAGCAGTTAAAATCAGAAGGTTATGTAGTTATCGCCACTTTGCAGGACCAGGAGCTGTACGTGCCCAACCCGGAACCATACATCCGGGAACATTTTCTCACCCTGGCAGCAGCTGGAGCGGATATCGTCCAGGGAAGCCAGGCACATTTTCCGCAAAGCTTTGAATTTTATCAAGATGGAAACACCCTTATTCATTACGGCCTGGGAAATCTTTTCTTTGACCAGATGGATGTCATTGCCCCTGGAATACAGCGGGAGTTCATAGACCGGTATATCTTATATAATGGAAAATATATCTCCACGGAATTGATCACAACCATGTTGGAGGATTTCAGCCAGCCGCGGTTGATGACCCAGGAAGAAAGAGATGCATTTTTGCAGGAATATTTTATCGACAGCGGTTGGTAACTGACCAGGAGAAATTATGCAGATATTTGACATCACTCTATCTATATCACCTGAGATTCCAACATGGCCCGGTGACTTGAAGGTCAAGTTGGGGCGGGTAAAAAAAATCGAAGAAGGTGCCAGTGATAACCTTTCTCAAATGGAGCTTGGGGTTCACACAGGCACTCACGTGGACGCTCCATTTCACTTCGTACAATCCGGGATCAAGATTGATGAATTGCCTTTGGAGGTTTTGGTCGGACCTGTCCAGGTGGTGCG
>JBGQAS010000083.1:0-7138 GCA_041494435.1 Anaerolineaceae bacterium
AACCTTACTGGCTGAGAAAAAGAAAGAGGTGGATTATGTCGAAGATCAAATCATTTGCAGGGTTGGTGATCACCTTCGGGATCGCCTTTGGCTGTGATCTTTGGGTGGAATCTCTTCGAAGGAACTTAACACTGAATTCCGATATCTCAGCCTTTCTGTGGCAGGCAGGCATCGCCAACCTTCTTCTAGCCATTGCACTACTCCTGTTGACATGGTATGTGCTCTTTTGGGTAAAAAGAAGCAAGCTTGTTTCTGCAATATTCCTGCTGTTCGGTCTTGTGATAACTTTCGTATCAGCCTTGGAAATATCGTTTGCGAGTACTTTACCTCCTTTAGGTGTCGTAGAATTTCTGACACCCAACTCGCACGTGCTTTATGCTGCAGCTTTTGTGGCAATCCTTGGACTCGCAGGATTTTTTCTCCCCAGGCGAACATCTCATGAAAAAATCACCTCTCCAACCACCAGCACCTAAAACTGCCTGCACCTGACACACGGTTGCCTATAAATATCAGCGCACCTCTAATATAGATTGGAATGGATATTATGACCAAAACACGTAAACAAGGATGGATCGTTTTGGCATTTCTGATCATCCTTGCGGCGCTGATTTGGATAGAGTCCAAAGCTCATCCGTTCGGAAAATGGATTTCCAGCACCGTATATGACAACCGTGTGCATTATTCGAGCTGCGAAGAGTTGCCCTCTTTGTCCAATGTGGAACAAGTAATGGAAGACCACCATGATGTGATACAGCAAATTGAAAATATAGATCCAGGCTTCATAAGGGTATATATTGATTCTTCCTGCCCCGGCAAGGGAAGCCTTGTCATTGAATATCCATCTCACGGTGATCGAGTACAAATCGAAGCATTGATCGGCGAAACATTTTTTGGAATCCCCTGGAAGGGCGTAAACATATGAGATGTTCCCGGTTGAAATAACCCATAATTGGAATATGGTTACCCTTATACCCCTTGCCCAGCTACAGGGTCACCGGGATATTATTGACAGGCTGGCTTGGTCGCCCGACGGCAACCGCTTGTCTTCAGTTGCCCGCGATGGCACTCTTCAAATCTGGGATCTATCTGCATTTACTTCATTACATAACTAACCCCTGACGATACCCTTGCTCCGAGGATGACATTCATACTTAAAAACAGTACGTAAAATACACGGGGATGCCCTACAATCGGGGTAACGAAGGGAATTCGCATATAAAAACACCCTTCCGGGTGTTTTTGTGCCGAGACACAGGATCGAACTGTGGACACCGCAATTTTCAGTCGCGTGCTCTACCAACTGAGCTATCTCGGCAGTGGAAGGATTTTATCAGCAGGCATGCACCATGTCAAGCAAGCCCTTTTCAAAGCTCCCCACGCCCAAGAATAAAAAAAATTCCTGTTTTAGACTCCATTTTCCTTGCCTATAAAAACAAAAACTCCGTTCGAGAGGAACAGAGTTTTTTCGAATTCAAAACTTCTAATCCGGTTTGACGGTGCGCGGTTCCTTGGGCTTGTTGCCCTCGTGCCTGGACAAGCGAGGTTTCCGTCCGGGGTTGCGACCGGCGTTTGGGCTAAGCAGCAGGGAGAGCTGGTTCAGTGCCTGGTTATCGTATTCCCTGCGCCCGCAGACATCACACACCCAGGCAGGAAAATTAGGAACCGAAATCAATTCATCGCCTATGTAGGTCATGTAGGTTAACGCTTTGCGATGCATCCGACCCCCCTGGCATTCAGGGCAAGGAAGGAATTCTTCGATCTTTTTCTCAATCATGATTTCCTGTTCTTAGGGAAGGATTGTACCAGAAATCAACTTCCATTGCGAACTGCAGGAAGCCATTAACAAAAGATTAATCCACCGAGATTTTAAAAGGATGAATCCTCCACTGTTCGAAGATTTCCAGAAAAGTCAATTGCTTGCAGATACCACCAGAGCCGGTTTAATCAAGCGGGCATCTTTCAGGGGCCAGTAGATGACAATGGCTTTGCCGATGACTTCTTTCATGGCAACAAATCCCCAAACATGCGAATCCGAAGAATTTCTACGGTTATCTCCCAACACGAAAAGGCTGTCGGCTGGAACTGACCAGGTTCCGGTGTAATCAGGTGGTTCATTAATGTAGGGTTCAGTAAAGGCTTGGTTATTCACATACACCACGCCCCCCTTTACTTCTACCGTGTCGCCAGGAAGGCCAATAACCCGTTTGATGAAGTCTTCGGTAGGATCGTAATGAAAAACGATGATATCGCCATATTTTGGCAGCCCAAATTTATAAGCCAGCTTGTTCACCATGAGGAATTCCCCAGGTACAAGGGTGGGTTCCATGCTGATATTTTCCACGCGGACTCTGGCGATGATCGCATCAATCCCAAAATACAAGATGACAGCCAATACCACCGTCTCCAATAATTCCAAAAGAAATCTTCTTATCGAATTGGAGGGCTTTTTTTCAGGTTCGGTAATCTTTTCTTCCGGGTGTTCAATCATTGAAAGGATTATAAAGGCTGGACAGATGGTCGACAAGGAAGTCAAAACTGCAATTAGCGGGAAAACACAACCAGGAGCAGGCGTTTGAACAATAACAAAACCAGGATCACGATTGCGACAAGGATGTTCAAGAAAAGAGCAACCAGCATCAGGATTTCAAACTGGATCAAGATGGGATTCAACCCCATAGTCCCTTTTATCAGGAAATCCCCCATCCAGCCGGTGATCCCATTCAATACCAGGAGAAATAAAACGAAAAAGAGAAACCCCAAACCGGCACTGTAAAGGTCAGAGGGACTGAGGGTGATTGAATTCCCAATGGCAAAAACCAGGTAAAGAAAAATATAAAATTGCCAATGCTGAAAATTTGAAGGTTGGAAAATTCCCTTGAAAATAGCGGTGAGGGTGGTGCCAAGCGAATTGAGAAAAGAACCCAAGTTAAAGGGAGCCAAACTTAACCCATTTGCAAAAGGCTGGATGGGAGTAAAAACCTGGCCTCCCACCAGAAGTAAGGCTGCCAGAGTAATTACCACGCACCCGAAGATGACCGGACCCATGCCAATGAAGAAATTGCCTACCTGGTGATAAATATTGCGGCGGTTGTAACAGTGTTCCACATAGCCGAGGGTTCCATCGGGAGCCGGATTGAACAAGCTGATCTTCTCAATACGATGCCCGAATAGGATGCAGAAAATGGCATGTCCCAGTTCGTGAATGGGAGTCCCAACGGCTTTGAAGATAATCAGCCACGCCCGATATCCCAACAAACCCACTGCCCAACGTTGGGTAATCAAGGAGACAAAATTCATGGCAAAGGCAAGGATCAAAAGGGGCACCACCAGGATGAGCAGTTGAATCCCGGTGTTTTCGAAAGTGTGAAGAAGGTATTGCAGAAATGAAGTCACTTAGCGGGAGTGAATCATCGGATCATTCATGACGCGGTTTGAGCACCAGACGAATGGGCGTTCCAGTGTAGGGAAATTCCTCACGGATGCGGTTTTCCAAAAAGCGAATGTAAGTGAAATGCGCCATGGATGGATTATTAACATACAGCATGAAAGTGGGTGGGTCGGTTTTCACCTGGGTGCCATAATAAATGCGCAACCCTTCACCGGTTTTGTATACAGGCGTATGCAGATCCTGGGCTTTTTGCAGCAGACTATTGAGGGCACTGGTGGTCACGCGTGACACACGCTCTTCCTGGACGCGTAGAGCCAGGGGAAGGACTTCATCCACGCGCTGACCAGTTTTCACAGAGATGAAGAGGATGGGGACATAAGCCATGAAGTTCAAATCGCGACGGATCCGGTCGGTAAAATTCTGCATGGTGTAATTATCTTTTTCCACCAGGTCCCACTTGTTGACTATCACCACCACGCTTTTCCAGGCTTCGAGGATGAACCCGGCGATGTGAGCGTCCTGGGCAGAGATCCCCTCAACGGCATCGATCATGAGCAAGGCAACATCTGCCCGTTCGATGGCACGCATGGAGCGGATGACGCTATAGCGTTCCACACCGGGGATGATCTTGCCGCGTTTGCGGATACCGGCGGTATCGATGAGGGTGACGGGCAAATCGCCCACCATGATGGATGTATCCACGGCATCTCGCGTGGTGCCAGGGATGGGGCTGACGATGGAGCGTTCTTCACCGACCAGGCGGTTCAGCAAACTGGACTTACCCACGTTGGGTTTGCCAACGATAGCGATCTTGATCGATTCATCTTCAGGGGTTTCGCCGGAAGCAGGGAAGGATGCCACCAACGCATCCAGCAAGTCGCCGGTGCTGGTGCCATGAATGGCTGAAATTGGGAAAGGTTCGCCGATACCCAGGGAATAAAAATCCGCCAACTGGTCGATGCGAGCCGGTTCATCCACCTTGTTCACCACCAGGAAAATGGGCGGATAGCGTTGTCCATCAACCTTTTTCTGGTTTTTGCGGAGCAAATTGGCAACCTCGACATCAGCGGGGGTAGCACCTGAAATACCATCGACCAAAAAGAGGACAGCATCCGCCTCTCGGATGGCCAGCTCTGCCTGCGAGCGAATCTCCATGATGAAATCTGCCGAACCGATGGAAAGGGGTTCCCGACCGCTTTTTACCGAAGAAGGATCGATACCACCCGTATCCACCACATCGAACTCGATCCCGTTCCATTCACTGGAAGCAAACAAACGGTCGCGAGTGGTGCCGGGAGTATCATCCACAATCGCCATGGTTTCCCCCACCAGACGGTTGAAAAGGGTACTTTTACCCACGTTGGGGCGTCCGACGAGGGCAACAATTGGTTTAGGCATGAATGGAATGATAACACAAGCCCATCACGGGCATGTGTCGATGAGACTCGATTGCAGATTTTTTCTAGGGAGTTAGCGTTACTGCCGGCGTGATTTCGACACCAACGGATTCAGGCACAACCGAAACAAAGCTCAATAATGAGTTCGTGATTGCCACTTGTGGAGCTTTCTGGTAATTCCCTGCAGTTACTCCCGTCAAATCAATTGTGACTTGTATATCCTGTGGCGTAACCGTATTAAAGATTGCCAACGGACCGGAAAGGATTACGGTGATCGTGTCTGGAGATATTGTCGCAGCAAGCCCTTCAGCCAACCCTATGAAATGAACCGGGATATTGTTAAAAGTAAGGGTGCCAATCTGGGGCTGCACCCCCACACTTACCTCAACCGAACTCTGGTCCAATACCGTTATTCCGAGGGGAATGTTGAGATTCTGGAGAGTGCTGAAACTATCTTTGACGTTGGTCAAATCCAGAGGAACCGTTTCGATGTATCCGGGCAGATTGTCTACCAATTGGGGATCTTGGGAGAATACGGTGACCGCAGGTGGATTGGTGGTGATGCTGGTAAGCTGGTAACCGATAGCAGGGTTTCCGCTCCAGACCACCTTCACCGCTACGTTACGATAACCGGTAAGCGGAACGACTTCGGCAGTCACATCCACCTGCGCGGGTGAGAAATCCACACCGGAAACCGCATGGTTACTGGCATCCAACGCGGTGAGGTTGAGGGTAGTAGAGAGGTTTTCCCGTACTCCTTGCAGTGACAAGTTGACCTGCACCCTCTGGATGGTGGACATGAGAGACATGGGTCCACTGACGGTAACCGAGGATGGATCAAGAACCGGGGTTTGCACTTTGAATCCCACTGCCGGGGTACCGGAGGTATTCACCTCGATGGGAAAATCGCGAGTAACCAGCTCCTCCAGGGTAACATCCACCTGGCTGGGGCTGAACGGAAGGACACGCACAGGTTTGACTGCCACCTGGATCTGGATGGGGACCGTGTGCGTACCCACTGCCAAGCCGGATAGATCGATCACAGCATGGATGGGTTGGGTACGGGACTGCAAATCAGTCCAAACGGAATGAGGAGCGCTTAGTTTCAGTGTGACAGATTCCGGGATATTGTTGGTGATCAGCAAATGAGGATCCAAGCCAATCACCTCAACAGCGACGGATTTGGGATAATCCATGGCTTCAACCGGGTCGTTGGCAGTGACCGCAATGACCCAAATGGCAACCGCCATGGCAAAAGCCAGGATGAGGGTGGGAATGGTGCGGATGAAAGTGCGTAAACGATTTAGCATCAGTTACCCTGCCCTCATTCAAATCCCAGCCAACGAAGGATAGTTTGCAGCCATTTAGGCCGGTTGGAAGTTGCGCCCGTTGGATAATACAGCGCCATCAGGATGTTCTCCAGACGATCGGAATCGAGGTTACGGATGATGCGCCCCTGGTGCGCAACTGCAATGCCACCCGTTTGCTCGGAGACTACCACGGCGATGGCATCGGTGGATTCAGCTGTGCCCAGGGCAGCACGATGGCGCAACCCCATTTGTCGCTCGGGTGATTTCGCCAGAATACCACTAGAAGAAAGCGGCATCACACATGCTGCTGCCACCACTACATCCCCACCCACGATGGCAGCCCCATCATGCAGAGGGGTATTGGGGTAAAAAACCTGCAGCAACAGTTCAGGGGTCACCCGGGCATCCAAGGGCACACCAGTTTGAATGTATTCCTGCAAGGAAGAATTCCGCTGGAGGACAATCAGGGCTCCATGTTGCCTGCCTGAGAGCCGCCCCACAGCTACGACTACCGCCTTGATGGCGGATACCGACACCAGTTTACTGGAAGAACGGAGCAAGGGAGCAGCACGCGAACCCGCCCGTCCCAGCCGTTCCAGGCCACGACGGATCTCGGGGGCAAAGATGACTGGAACCACAAGCAACAACGCCGGGACCGCGTTACGGGTAAGCCAGGAAAATGCCGGCAGGTCGATAAGCGAAGTGAGAATGGCAACAATAATGATAATGATAAAAACGCCGCGCATCAGTACCAGCGCCTGGGTATCGCGCAAAAATAACAGGATGCTGTAAAAGATCAGGGCAACCAATGCCAAATCCAGAACGCTCAACCAGTTGAGTCGCTGGAAAAAGAACAGCAATTGATTCAAGAGATCTGTCATAATCCGATAATTAATCCATGCGGCAGCGTCCCCCTTTCTGCCATGCTGTTATCAGAAAGGTTAAATGGGACGCAGTATCCGATCCTGGCGGAGTTGTTTAAAGAAGAGAACACTGCCTTTGGGCATGGTTTCTTCGGCTGCTTCCTGCCAGGCTAACACACC
>JBGQAS010000120.1:0-6307 GCA_041494435.1 Anaerolineaceae bacterium
ATATCTTGAATCCGTTTCCTTGTATCAGAGGAGACATCTTGTCGATTGTTTAACACGCGTGAAACAGTCTGCCTTGAAACACCAGCTTTTCTGGCAACATCATCAATCGTGATCTTATTTTTTTCAGCCATGGATAATTATTAATTTACTATCATGTTACCGGTCACGTTACCGCTCACGTGAGCGGTAACGTGATAATAGCAAGTTATTTGAAGAAAGTCAATAGTCAAGGCTATAAGCCGAGAACGATTTCCCACCCTGTCTGGTGCAAATATCCTGTCCTATACTGGAAATCGGGGATTAAGGTTGCCCATATGCGGGTCATAAATCACCCTCCCCTTCCGGAAAGCGCTTCTCCTATCCTCTTTGTCATCGACCTACCCTCCGTTCCCATTATCAATCGATTTGCCGGTCGAATTCAAATAACAGCACAGCAAACTATAATTACAGGATGGCTACCCACAATACCCTTGAAATCACTCCCGATACCTGGATCATTTCGGATACCCATTTCTTCCACGAGAACATCGGAAGGTACTGCAACCGTCCGGAAAATTGGGAGGACTTGATCATCAAGAATTGGAATGATCTAATTTCCCCAGACGAGCCAGTGCTTCATCTGGGAGATTTTGCGGGAAGCCCTGGGGGAGTATCTAGAAGAAGAGAGTGATGAGCACTTTGGCTTATCCTGGCCCGGCAAACGTGAAGCCCGTAAATTGGCAAGTATGCCTTCAAAGGGTACTCTTATTCCCCAACCGGGTGAAGGAGTGAACGAAGAAAACACCCACAACATTTTCATCGAAAGCGAGAACCTCGAAGTCCTCAAACTCATACAAAAAAGCTACGCTGGTCGGATAAAGATGATTTATATTGACCCCCCATACAACACGGGAAATGATTTTGTTTATTCAGACGACTATTCCGAGCCTTTGGAAGCCTATCTAAAGCGCACAGG
This sequence comes from Anaerolineaceae bacterium, assembly GCA_041494435.1. Lineage (GTDB taxonomy): Bacteria > Chloroflexota > Anaerolineae > Anaerolineales > Anaerolineaceae > JBGQAS01. Next base: position 956 of record JBGQAS010000120.1, read on the forward strand.
TCAATCTGATGAAGCAGGTAAGCTTTTAACTACTAATAGCAAAGTAGGAGGAAGATATCATTCAAACTGGCTAAATATGATGTATCCTCGCCTTCTTCTTGTAAGGCAGTTATTGAGTGACCAAGGCGCGATCTTTATCAGTATTGATGACAATGAATTAAGTGAATTAAGGAAAATCTGTGATGAAATCTTTGGCGAAGAAAATTTTGTTGCATGTGTCGCAGTAAAAATGTCAGAATCTACTGGCGTTAAGATGACACATGCAGAAAAAAAACTACCAAAATTGAAAGAATATGCACTTCTTTTTAAAAAACAGTTTCTTACAATCAATCCAGTCACCCTTCGAAATTTGATCGATCAAAAAGTGGCTAAACTATGGAAGATCGCAAAGTAACATTTCTATCTGAGGCAACGTTACTACCAAAGTAACTTTTTCTAATGAGGCATTACATGAGTCCAGTCAGCCATAAAATCTTGTTCGGAATGGTATACAATTGGATCGAATCGAGGCCGTATAAACGCATTTTTCAGAAGAGGATCTTGTTTACTCTTGTTTGTATTCTTCCTGCCGGGATGCCAAGCGCCCGGGAATTCATCCATTCCCACCGGGATAACTCCTGGAAAACCTGTTACTGTTCTGAGTCAGCGTGATTATGCTGTGCTTCAGCAGTTGACAATTGTAAATAAAGGTCCGGGTCAACCAGAGAAACAGAATATTTGGGTGGCATTAATTGGAGACTTTTCTCCTTATCAAAAGGTACAATCCATGCAGGTTTCGCCTTCCGGTTATTCGGTGGTCACTGACGAATATGGCAACCATTATGCCGAGTTTGATTTTTCCGGGCAACCCGCCGGGACGACCCAGACCGTGTTGATCGATTATCGAGTGACCGTCAACGAACTATCATACAACCTGACAGATTGCCAAGGGGCGCTTTTACACGAGTTTACCCAGCCCGAACTGCACATCGAATCCGCCAACCCGCAAATTGTGGCCCTGGCGGAAAAGCTATCGCAAGGGAAAAGTTCCGTTTGCCAGCAGGTGCGATCATTCTATGATTACATCGGCAATACCCTGGTCTACACGTACAATGGAGCCAACTGGGGAGCGCAGGCGGCACTGGGACCGATGGGAGCGGATTGTACGGAATATTCCGATCTGCTGGTTGCACTCAGCCGGGCGCGCGGCATTCCAGCTCGATATTTCGAAGGATTATTGTACCTGGATAAAGACACGGCTTCCCTTGCTCAAAGGGAACATACCTGGCCGGATGTCTACCTGCCAACTGCCGGCTGGGTGGCACTGGATCCCACCCTGGGACGGTCGCTGATCGACCGCGATACCTATTTTACACACTATATGGCAGATCACATTATCGTCACGCTGGGCGTGAACCCGTCCGTCCTGCGGGGCGGCGATTATTGGACGCAGCTCTATTGGCCGGGAAACAGCACCAGCATCCAGGTATCCGTGGATTGGAAGATCGACCTCGCCGGTAAATAGGGGCAATAAACATAATCTCCTCTCATTTTTACATTTCCGTCCCGGCGGGTCAGAAAAGCAATGAGAGGAGATAAATATTTAAAGAAGATGTTCGATTTAGAAAACGGGGCCGAATTACTCCCCACGCTTACGCAGATACATGTGCATAATCACCGAGAGCACGATAATTAAACCATAGATGAAATTGGTCCAGAATCCCGTCAGACCAACAGCAACGGTTGCAGCTTCGATGGCCCCAATGATGAATGCTCCGAGAAAGGTTCCCAGTATGGTACCGGTGCCGCCTAAGACGGATGTGCCACCCAGGAAGACGGAAGCCAGGGTTTGGAGTAAAAAACCACCTCCCAAGGTGGGCCAGAAATAAGACACGTAAAAACTGGCAAGAATGCCGGCAAAGGCAGAGACCACGCCGACCAGCATGAAAACCTGGATGCGGGTGCGCCCGGTATTGACGCCCATCAGTTCAGCGCTGTTGATATTGTCACCGATCAGGTAGACGTGCGCGCCAAACCGGTGCCGGTTCAGCAGCACCCAGCCCAGGATCGTGATCACAACCAACCAAAACATTTGCATGGGGAAGTATGGACCGATCTTGCCGACAAACAAGTTGTAAAAAAAGGTCTGTTTAATATATTCCAGAGAAAAATTTGCCCCTTGTGTAAGCACCAGGGCCGCACCACTCCATAGGAATTGTGTACCGATGGTGACAACGAGTGAAGGAATGCCGAACTTAACAATGATAAACCCATTCAGCCAGCCGATGATCGCTCCTGTTATCAGGGCAGCCACAATTGCCAGGAACACCTGGATGGTCGCATTATGGATAAAGGCTGTTGCACCATAGGTATAGTTGAACGACACCATGCCCATGGCCATGATGGATGGGAACGAGAGATCCATCTCCTTGGCGATCACCACAATGGTCAGGGGAATGGCCATGATGGCAAAGAAGGGGGTGGAGGACATAAAGGCAGAATAGATTTGTGGGGCTAAGAAGGTCCTTGGGGCAGAAACGATAAATATTATCCACAGGGTTACAAAGACACCCAGGATTCCAAGCTGGGCGCTGTTCGTGCGTATGAATCTTCTGAGAGTGAAGGGTGGCTTATAGTGCTGAGTGACTTCTGGTGATATTGCCTTGTTTTGAGTACTCATTGCATCCATCCTTATTGATATATTAACTGATTGATGTGTTAACTGAGGCTGCCGGTTTCTGCAACGCGGACCATTTTATCCATTAACTCGTTCAGTTTAATATGCTTGGTTTGGAATTCACCAGCAACCTTGCCACGGTCAATCACCACCACACGGTCAGCAACATTATGGACATGTAGGATGTTATGGTCGATAAAAATAGCGGATTTGCCAGCTTGCTTGATGCTGTTAACGAAGTTGATCAATTTGGCTGATTCTTTGAGCGAGAGGCCCATGGTGGGTTCATCGAGAACGACGATATCGGCGTTGAAGAAGAGGGCGCGCACGATCGCAACACCCTGCTTCTCACCCCCTGAGTATTTTCCAACCATCGAATCCGGGCTGACGGCATGCGAGGTAAAGCCCATCGACTCCGTCATCAGCCGGTGTGTTTCATCTCTCATCCGTTGGATATCCAGGAAACCCATTAAGGTGGTAAGTTCGCGTCCCAGGAAGATATTGCGCCAGAGCGTCTGCAATTCAGCCAGCGCCCGTTCCTGATACACGGTTTCCACGCCTAACTCTCTGGCTTTAGGAACCGTTAGGTGATCCACTTTTTTGCCGTTGAAATATATCTCGCCGGATGTGGGCTGGTAGTAGCCGGTGATGATCTTGATCAAGGTGGATTTTCCGGCACCATTATCACCCAGCAGGCCGACCACTTCATTCCGGCCTAAATGAAAGTTGATATCCTCGAGCGCCTTGACCTCTCCAAAGGATTTGGACACGTGTTTAAGTTCGAGTCGGTATTCTTCCATAGAACTGTCTCCGTTGCAGTGAGGGATAGAGCTATAACATGAATTATATTCAGAATAATGGCATTTTAGGAACGGCATCAGCCGTTGAAATACACACTACTAACGACAGAAGTTGTTACTACTAATTTGAAGGGCAAGGGCTAAATGGCAAAGTTCTGCAGGCACCATTTAGCCCTTGCGTGGTTTCCTATTGCTGATCCTGATAAAGAAAAGCCTCAGCAAATTTGGTTGAGCGGTTGCGCTTTAGCGAATTTGTGCCTTGATCAACGGAGTGAGTGCATCGAGATTGCTTTTGGTGACAAAACCCGCGCCCGTATCGATCTGCAGGCCACTGAAATGATATACCTTCGCCAGGCAAAGCTGTAAAACGCCGAAATAGCCTTGCAGATACTGCTGTTGGTCGCTCACCAGTTGCAGCCAGCCGCCTTGAATCGCGGTAACGGCATTGCCGGATACATCGAAGCCAGCGGCAAAGACATCACCGGGCTTCTTTCCGGCGGCTTGCAGGAAGGTCTGGATGGTGCCGGTCAGGTTGCCATGATCGGTGATGACCATCTTTATTTCCGGGTGGGCGGACATGATACCGGCGAAGACCGGCACGCCAGCGGATGCGTTCGCATTGGTGGCGGTATCGATCTCCTGGTAGACCACTTTCAATCCAGCTTTTTCAAGGGCATCCTGTACGCCTATGGTACGCTGGCCGCGGCCGGCCTGTGCTTTCAAACCCCACAGGAAGGCTGTGTCGCCGGCTTTCAAGCCTGATTCTTTGACGGCTTCCTGGCCCAGTGCATATCCTGCAGTGTACTGAATGGCGCCAGAGTAGCCGAAACCATTGGCAGCGTATTTGGCTTGCATCAGAGGCAGTTGCACGTTCATGCTGGTTACGAGAATGCCTTGTGCTTCAGCGGCATCGATCAGGGGATCAAAAGCAATATCGCCGGGGTGACCCATGATGGCAATGCCATCGGGCTTGGTGGCTACAGCTTGCTGGAACTGGGTGGTCATCTTGGAAGGATCCCAGTCGGACCAGACGTATTGCACATCCGCGCCGGTATCCTTGGCAGCCTGGACGGCACCGTTATAGACGACCTGCTCGAAGCCTCCACCAGGTGTTCCGCCGGGGAAGAAGACGATCTTGACATTGGAGCACCATCCACCAGCTGCAGCCGGGGCCGCGCCTGTCGTTGAGGTCGGGGCAACCGCTACGGGGGCAGTCGTTGCAGGTGCTGATGTCGCTGGGGTTATGGGAGCCGCAGTTGTTGCTGCTGCTCCTCCGCAGGCTGTCAGGAGCATGCTCAAACCCACGATCAGCCCAGCTAACTTGAATAAGGCTTTCTTGCTTAACATATTTCTCTCCTTCTGAATTTTTTTCATCTGAATTACAATCTATTTAGCGAAAAATCTCACCTCATCATGAGAAGATTCGCTGTTTGTGGAAGTGCTCTGGTTGGCCTCAAATCAATTAGAGCACTTCCCTTTTAATTCTTATCCTTCAAATGTCACCTCCTTTGATCAATCAAGCAGTCTTTGAACTTTGACGAATGATCATTTCCGGTTGCACCAAAATATATTTCGGTTCCCTTACCAGGTCATCTTTTAATTTCTCCTCAACTAACCGGACAAGTTCTTGGATTGCAATGCTCCCTAATTCGTTCTGGTTTTGATAAACTGTAGATAAAGATGGGCAATAGAATTCTGACTCGGCAATTCCATCAAATCCAATAACAGCCAGATCATCTGAGATCTTCTTCCCCATTTCAAATGCGGTTTTTAGAACCCCCAACGCCATTTGATCATTTCCTACAAACAATGCATCCATTTGTGGAAATTCTGTTAGTAGTTCTTTGAAAGCTGATATTCCGCTCTTGGAAGACCAGTTACCCTCGGCCCACTTAA
>JBGQAS010000018.1:0-13025 GCA_041494435.1 Anaerolineaceae bacterium
GGCAGTTTTGCGGAAACTGGCAGCAATTTTCCTCAGCCGCTCGGCTCGAGTTTTTTCAACCCGCCGGCGGAAACCAATCCGCGGCAAAACAACTTCCCACCAAATTACGGAAAGGAGGATTCGGAAGAAAAACCAGGTGATACGGAAGTACCGCCCTCGGAACATGAAAAAAATTATAACACCCGGGGTTTTTCAAAACCTTCCAAACACTATCTCTCCATGTCAGACTATTATTAACTCAAGATCAGGAATTTGAAGCTAATAAAACATCCTGGCAAATCCCTTCAGTACCCTGAAAATAGGTATTGCAGCTACCAACCCACCTGAACTCTGCACAAACTTTTTCCGTAAAGTAAATTCGATCTTTTACCCCAAGATCTTATTACAGCTCGACCCAAGAGAGTGCAGTAAACCCTTTTTGAGTAGGATGCTTCATAAATTTTTTCCCGTATAATCATGCTGTTGGATTTATTCAAATTTAATACTCAGAAGGATTTTTCCATGCCCGATCCCCGAATAACAAAACTTGCTCAAGTGCTTGTCCACTATTCCCTCGATCTCAAACCCGGAGAGCGTTTTGTCATGCGCACCTCTCCATCAGCAGAGGAATTGAATCTAGTAGTATACGAAGAAGCTATAAAAGCCGGCGCGTTTGTTACTATTATGCAATCCATTCCGGGAGCGCGACAGATCTTCTATAAATATGCCTCCCCCGACCAGTTGGAACATATCAACGATTTTGAAAAACTAACCACTGAAACCTACAATGCCTACCTCGCAATTGATGCAGCCACCAACACTCGCGAACTGAGTGGGATTGATCCAAAACTATTTGCCCAGGTATCCAAGGCGAATGCCCCCCTTGAAAAGACCTTTATGGAACGAGCGGCAAGCGGAAAGTTTCGCTGGTCGCTGACCGTTTTCCCCACACAGGCTTTTGCCCAGGAAGCTGAAATGTCCCTGCCAGATTACCGGGATTTCGTCTATGGAGCAGGTATGTTGAATGAACCCGATCCAGTTGTTTACTGGAAAAAAGTTGCAAAAGAACAAAAGAAGATCGTCGATTGGCTGGCGGGTCATGACAGGGTTATCCTCAAGGGTTCCAGCGTTGATCTGAAAATGTCTGTGAAGGGACGCAAGTTCATCTCCGCAGATGGTAAAAACAACTTCCCGGATGGTGAAATCTTCACCGGCCCCGTGGAGGATACTGCCGAAGGCTGGATCCGATTCAGCTATCCAGCTATCGAGTACGGGCAGGAAGTCGCTGATATTGAATTGACTTTCGAAAAAGGAAAAGCAATTAAAGAAAAAGCATCCAAGAACCAGAAATTGCTTACCGGGCAGTTGAATTCGGATAAAGGCGCTCGCTACTTGGGGGAATTAGGAATTGGGACTAACTACGGCATCCAGAAATTCACCAAGCATATGCTCTTCGACGAAAAAATTGGCGGCACCATTCATTTGGCCTTGGGCGCCTCCTATCCTGAAACAGGCGGAATAAACGAATCCGGAATCCACTGGGATATGCTCTGCAATATGAAAGACGCCGAGATCACTATTGATGGTGAGCTATTTTATAGGAACGGGAAGATTGTAATTTCCTAATTTCAATTGATATCTGAAGAAAAGGGCTTGGACTTGTTGGTTTCGAAAAGGGCTAGTTTTTCTCTGCTTTTTCATTAGTTCATATGAATGCAAACTCGATTTCCTGTATATCAAATTTATCGATCGAAAAGATTACCCACCTTGATTCCAGGGTTTCAATCGTGGGATCCAGCGCGGTACATTTTTCTTGTACTCGAGGTACTCCTGTCCAAACCGCTTTTCCAACCCGGGCTCTTCTGAAAGAATAAAGTAAACATGGTTGATGGCAAAGAACAGAAAGGCGATCAAACCCAACCAGATGGATGCAAAAAGTAATGACTCTCCAGCTTCAATCATAATCACACTCAATATCATCGGGTTGCGCACATAACGATAAACACCTGCGACAACAAGCTTGCAGGTGGGGTCCCAGGGCATGATCGTGCCTTTGCCAATGAGGATAATCATTCGGGCCGTTAGAACAAACACCAGCATGCAACCGAGACAAATGAGAGCACCCAGAATGATCAGGATAACCGAGGGATTGAAAATGAATACACGATGTTTGACTGTAATCAAAAAATAAGGAATCACCAAGCAAAAGAGAATGGGGGCGAGGAAAGAACTGGCTTGGCGAAGAAAATTTTTCATGTGAACGCTAACTCCAAGGTTCAATTTATAAGGAACAAAACCAATAATCTTCACTAAGAAAGAGTGATGTTTTGCGAATAGTATATGAATAAATCAAATCGTGACAAACAATTTTGCCGAGCATATTTTAAGGAATCTTTGAAAGTATTAACAAGCTATTTTAATCGCGAAATGATGTATTGCTTTCCTGGTTGGATTCTGTACAATTGCTTCATCGGGAAAATCCTATCAATGTGAAGGAGTTAAATAATGGCAGAGACAAAATGGATCTATGCGAACAAGACAACCCGGAATATTTCAGCAATTGTAGTCGGGTTGGGATTGTTGGGTACTGCACTGTTCCTCATTCTTGGAAGAAAATTCGGGTTGGATGCACGCCCAGGGTTCTTTGGAACATACGCGCCTTTGTATTCAGACATCAACCTTGTGGTCGAGATCCTCATGGTCATTGGGCTGATTATCGGCTATATCTTGATCCGGAATAAACTCCGTAGCGGGCACCAATACATGCAAACATCAATGGTTTTGTTGAACTTTATAATGATGATTTTCTTCATGGGCATCATTTTCGTACAACTTCTCCAACCCGGGACCACCTTGAGCTTGTCGGTCATCGCTGAAATCGCCCACGGCACCGTGGGGATCATCGCCATCCTTACCGGGCTATACCTGATCCTCGCGATGAATGACCTGCTCCCAAAGAATTGGCAGATCAAGAATTGGAAAAACCTGATGCGCTTTTCCTTTTGGACATATTGCGCTGTGGCGTTGGGTGGGATAGCAGTTTATTCCTTGTTCTTCTTGGGTTTAAAACTTTAACTGGGGAATCTTGGACTCCCCGGGCAGTTTCTGCCCGGGGAGTTTTATTATTAGGGCGATCATTGATTCTCCAACTCCTTCGTTATAATAAGACGTGGAGACCTTCAAGGAATCATGAAAAACCCCCAAAGTAAAGCAGCCTCTGTACCTGAAACAGTTCTTCTCCTATTGACCCTTGCTTTGCTGTGGGGCGGATTTATCAGTTTCGGGCAGTTCATTTCGGCACAGGGCTTCTATGCAGTTTCCTGGAAATGGCAATTAGGCAGTGTATTGATCGCTGCCTTTTTTTTCTTGGTTTCTCTTTTTGTTTTATTTAGTTTGATTTCCGCCACCAGCAAAGCCTGGAAAATTTATGTGTCATTAAAAACTCAATTGGAGCGGAAACCGATATTTCTGCTGGCTTTTTCGTTGCTGATTTTAATCCTTTCTGTTTTTATCTTTTTGTTCCATCGCATTCGAGGACTACTTGGAATCAATTTGTTCTCATTATTGCTTCTATGGTTGTTCTTGCTGCCCGTCTTTCTGTTTATTCTTTCATTCTTAAGGAAACGTGAATCCCCTTTCACTGAAAAAGTCCTGAATCGTGTTAAAAAAGGCTCGGGATTTCTTCGCCGCCTAGAAAAGTTTTTTGCTTCAATGGGGAAATGGAATGCAATCTGGATGGGTTTGTTGTTCGCGATTTACATACTTTCCTTTTTCACTTCCTGGGGTCTCTATTCCCTCCCCTCCTGGTTGGCACTTCTTCTTTACTTGCCACTGGCACTTGTATTTAACCTGGGAATGCGAGCGATTTTCCCGGAAAAGTCGTGGAAATTTGATTTCATCGCATCGGTTTTTCTAGTAGCTGCTGGTGTAATTTTGGTTTCGTTTTTTACCCAGGTGAGTAACGATCCTTTCTCACTTACCTGGTCCGAAGGCACTTGGATCTTCGATGGCTCACTAATATTCGCCAAGCTCATTTACGGCACTCACCTGAACCCCCCTATCATTCAAGCCAATAGGGCCGTTCTTCAATCAATTCCGTTCCTTCTTTATCCCACGGCCCCTCTGTGGTTGCATCGATTGTGGCAGGCAATCTTGTGGTCAACGCTGCCATTAGTCTTTGGTGTTCTATTTTCCAAAAGGTTGGGGCTTTCAGGAATTTTGCGCTTTGTATTCATCGCCTGGATATTTCTGTTCTTGCAACAGGGACCAGTCTACTACTTCCTCTTTCTAGCTCCCATCCTGATCCTGCTGGCAGGAAAATTTCCCCGGTTCTGGCTTGCCACACTCGTGGTGGTCGCAACTTCGGTTTGGACTGGGATCGAACGGGTGAATTGGTTCCCCATGCCAGGTTGCTTAATGGCGCTTCTTTACATTTTGGAAACTCCCTATAAAGGCAAATTTTTGGGTTACTGGTGGAAACCCGTTGTGTGGATTATCGGAGGTACTCTCGTTGCATTTTCCGCCCGCTATGGATTATGGTTGATCTCAGGATATCCTGGCAGTTATTTTCTGACCACTGTGAACTCTGGTCTGCTAACCTATCGACTGTTTCCCAATTCCACAAATCCGCTTGGCATCATGTCAATGATAATATTGGCGGCCCTGCCTCTCAGCGCAATTCTGATTTTATTTGTCAATATGGTTCAAAAAAATCTGCATTGGAGCAGACGATGGGCGTTAATGGGTATTATTTTTATATTCCTCCTCGGGGGTATGACGGTGAGTCTGAAAATCGGGGGGGGAAACAATCTGCATAATTTGGATGCCTTTTTACTTTTGATAAGCGTAATTTTCAGTATGTTCTTTTTTGAGAAAGTCATTCCAGACACAACTGGAAACGGCAAGTTCATAGATATCCCGGCCTGGTTGCTGGGACTAATTGCGTTGCTTCCCGTAATAATCTCGTTCAGCCCAGCCCCCCTTCCCTCCTATTCAAAAACCGAATCCCAGTCAGCACTTAATGAAATCAATCAAGAAATTGCTTCTCTTCCTCCCAACTCGTTGCCAGTGTTGTTCATCAGTCAGAACCAACTCCTCGCCACTGGGCTAGTTAAAAATGTTGTCCCCCAGCCTGTATATGAGTTGGAATTGATGATGGAAATGGCGATGGCAGAGAATCTCGATTATTTGAACATGCTTTATAGCGATCTTTCAAACCAGCGATATTCCCTGATCATTTCCCCCGAGTTGAGCACTTTGCAAAAAGGTCCTGAGTGGGAATTTGGGGAAGAAAATGATGCCTGGAACAACGCAATTTCAATACCTGTTCTGCGCTACTATCACCCAATATATACTCAAGAAGATTTCGGCATTCAGATCCTGGTACCGAATACTTCCACCGGAAAATAATTCGAACATGCTGTCTACAAAAGATTTCAAAATAGTCGATCCCTTATATCTCTATCTATGAGAAAAATGGAACATCTATGAACTGGTACGATCCGATCACCTCGCCCACCCTCGTGCTCGATAAGCAGCGGAGCCTGGATAATATCCACCGCATGGCTGAGAGGGCAATAACATCCAGAGTGCATTTCCGTCCGCATTTCAAAACCCACCAATCCGCCGTGATCGGAGAATGGTTCAGACCTCAAGGCATTAACTCTATAACCGTCTCATCTGTTGTCATGGCAGCTTACTTCGCCGCCCACAGCTGGGACGACATTACCATCGCCTTTCCTGTAAACTGGAGAGAAATCCAAAGCATCAATGATTTGGCCAAAAGGGTTCATTTGGAACTGTTAGTAGAATCTCCAGAAACCATCCGCTTTCTGGCTGAAAATTTGAAGGCGCCCATCGGATTATGGTTGAAAGCGGATGTGGGTGCGAACAGGACTGGAATCCCGGTTGTCGATCATGAGGCATTCCTTCTCCTTGCAAAAGAAGCAAGCCAATCCAAAATACTCTCGTTGAAGGGGGTACTAACTCATGCAGGGCAGACCTACCACGCAGGTTCTATAAACAAGGTAAAGGAAATTTACCGAGACGCTACCAACAAATTGAATTCTCTGAAGGAATACCTTCATAAAAAAGGTTTCGATGGGACACAGATCTCTTGGGGAGACACACCTTCATGCTCGATTATTGAAGATCTTTCAGAAGTAGATGAGATTCGTCCCGGGAATTTTATGCTTTACGACTATACCCAATTCCAAATCGGGTCTTGCAGGGAGGAAGATATCGCGGCTGTGGTGGCATGCCCGGTGGTGGCGATCCACCCCGAGCGAAACGAGGTCATCATCCACGGAGGCGCTATCCATCTTTCGAAAGAAAGGTTAGAACAAGGCAGTACTTGCTCCTTTGGAGCTGTTGCCCTACCCACCACTGCCGGGTGGAGCAAGCATATCCCCGGTGCTTTCGTAAAATCACTATCCCAGGAACACGGAGTTGTCTTTATCCCTCAGGAATTTCTGCCACAAATCCACATCGGCGATTTACTGGTCATATTGCCGGTTCATTCCTGCCTGGCAGTAGATTTGTTCAAGCAATACTTCAGCTTGGATAATGAGGTCATCCCAACCATAAGAATGGAAACTTTATGATCTATCTGCTGGTCACCACCATCATCTGGGGGTTCTCATTTGGTTTAATAAAAAACAACCTTGCCGGAGTCGATCCTATCTTTGTTTCACTTTGCCGAATGGTGCTATCCCTGGTAATTTTCCTGCCTCTCCTCAAATTGAAAAATACAGATAACCGGTTCCGGATCAAGATGGTGCTGATTGGCGCCATCCAATATGGCGTGATGTACATTTGCTACATCTCGGCTTTCCAGTTCTTAAAAGCCTATGAAGTCGCCCTCTTTACCATCTTCACCCCACTCTTTGTTACTTTGTTCGATGGCGTTTTACAAAAAAGACTTTCCTGGCTTTTCCTGGCAACCACAATGATAACTATTGCGGGAACGGCGATCGTTGAGTACAAAGAATTGTCAACGTTATCTTTTTGGTTGGGGTTCGTCCTGGTCCAAATTTCAAACCTGGCATTCGCTGTGGGACAAATTCTGTACAGGCGTGAGTTCAAAACCAACCCAGGCGTCAAAGATCTGGATGTTTTCGGATTACTGTATTTGGGGGGAGTTCTATCCACCGGACTGGCTGCAGCGATCTTCACCCCCTGGACGAAACTCCAACTGGGGGTGACACAAATTTGGAGTCTTTTCTACCTGGGGATCATCGCTTCTGGAGTCGGGTTCTTCCTCTGGAACTTGGGTGCAAGGAAAGTAAATGTGGGAGCACTCGCCATCGCCAATGATTTGAAAGTCCCGGTGGCTATACTGATTTCTCTTGTCCTGTTTGGCGAAGCAACGGACCTTCCCAGGCTCATCCTGGGTGGTTTAGTGGTAGTTATTGCGTTAGTAGTGAATGAATTGGTATCGAAGCGAAACCCCAAAATAATTGAGACGACCCTAGACCAACCGGTCGAGTAAATCAATCTCCTGAAATAATCGCCATATTCCCAAGGACCGCCCACGAATTCAAAAAAACTTCGTAGGGGGTTTCATACATTTTCCCCGAACTCAGGTAACGGATGCGGTTGTCCGTATATCCGATCATTATGATGACATGTTCGTAGGCTGCTACGATAGTCTTGTTACCCTGTGAGTCGACATATTCCGTGGGCACACCCCCAACGCAATTGCCTATCACCCAGGCAATTACGGGATGTCCCAAAGAAATCTGCCGTTTCAAAGTATCCAAAGTCATGCCTTCGACCGCAACGGCATAAACACCATATTTTTGCAACAGGTCAGCGACAGGCCCAGCATGTACACCATAGGCATATGGAGGAGTCTGACCCCAGAGACTATCCGATGTTCCCACGAAACCCAGATCCGGGTTATCGGATACAGGCAAATTAAATTGAAAATCATATTCAGAAATTGAGAACCCAAAATAAGCTGCCCAATCGACCGCCGCCCGGGCTTCACAATCGAGGGGTCGATCCTGCTTGTAGGCTTTTATATCGGTAATGATGGATGCTGCAGGCAGGGTTGGAGTTTGAGTACGAATCGGTAAGAAGAACGGAGTCAATGTAGGCAGAATCGTAGTCGTATGTATCTGCAAGTTCTGTCGGGTAGGAGTACTTTGGATGGGTGTGGGGGTAACCATTTTCACATTAGCAGGCTGGCAAGCGGACAAAGCAAGCGGGAAAATGGTCGTGAAGAGAAATGGCTTCATTGTCTAACTATTTTAACCTCTTCTTGAAAAAATGTAGAAAACTCAATTTTAAGGGGAATATTTTCCTAACAGAACTGTAAGAAATCAACTTGTTTTATTAGGCTTTCTTTTCCATATAATATAAATATCCACATTTTTAGGAGGGATGGATGCTTAAGAAAGCCGCTCTTATTTCATTTTTGTTGATCTTCATCTCCGCCTGCGTTCCCTTTGACCTGTTTGGATTGGGAAATTCCTCCAATGGGAGTGGATCCAACAATAACGGTTCTGGCAGTAACTCAAGCGTGCAGGCTACTGTAGCTGCTCTTTTGACCACGCAACCGGAATTTCATCCTACTGCAACATCCTTCCAGCCCCAAGCCAACTTTGTTCCAACCATCAAGCCTACCAATTCACCTGTCCCCACTGCAAAACCCCTCGCGCCAACTGCCACGAATATCAAACCAGCAAGTGCATCCATCAGCCTGACCTGGGTCCAAGACAGCGATGCATCCGGAGACGCCGACATATTTTGGGACGCAAATGGAGAGTTCGCATCCGGTTTTAAAGTCCTTTGGTCATCATCCAATTCCAACCCGGCTTTTCCCGGAGATGCCAACGTTTCCATCAGTAATTCCAGTGCCCGTTCAACAACAATTCACGCCGAGGCAGGCAAGACATTTTACTTTCGAGTTTGCCGATACAACAACGGAGCCTGCGATACCTACAGCAATGTCTATCCCTTTAAACTCGCGTCATTGATCTCACCCACAGCAACCACCGGGGCATCCATAACAATTAAAAAAGTTGAGGCTGTAGGCACCGGAGAGGCGCAAGTGACCTGGTCGGTCTACGGATCATTCCCCAAAGGCTTCAAGGTAGTCTGGTCCGATAGCACCACCACCCCAAAATATCCGGATAATTCGGCTGTTTATGCCGGGTCAGATGCACGCTCTGCCACAATCACTGGAACTCCAGGAACCAAGTACTACATCCGAGTATGCAAATATAACGGATCCGGTTGCGATTTTTACAGCAGCAAGGCGACTTTTACTTTTCCGGAAGCCACGGAACCGGTATCGATCGAGATTACAGGGATGTCAGATAAAGACACTGGATATGCCGATATCAATTGGTCAGTAACCGGATCCTGCCCTGGTGGTTTCAAGATTGCCTGGTCCGCCACCAACCCCAACCCCGTCTACCCGCCAGCCACGGATGAATTGTGGACTTACATTTCTGACCCAAGTGCACGTTCCACTGCTGTTGACGGCACCCCAGGTACGACCTATTACTTTCGGGTTTGCCAATACCTTGACCCTTCCTGCGGCGTATACAGCAACAGCTATACGTTCACATTTGCAGCCGCTCCTGAACCCACAGTAGATACATCCACAATCGTTCTGGATAGTATTGTCGCCTCGGCAGATCCCACTATCGCAACTCTGGCCTGGACCGCTTCGGGCAGCTTCCCGAACGGGTTCAAGATCATCTGGTCGTCAACAATCAATCCTCCCACATACCCGGATGGGATGGACGGCTACAACGATATTTTAGATCCTTCTGCCGCCACAGGAGACACATTGCCACTGAATCTCGGCACTCCCTATTTTGTGAGGGTTTGCAAATACGACATGGTGACTGCGCGTCTGAACAACCTTGGTTTCCTATTGTTCAGTACTTTGAATACCGGATCGATCACAACCTGCACAATTTATAGCAATGTGTTGGAATACACAGTTCCAACTCCATAAGTTTTTCGATTCAAGATGAAAACGGGATGCTGTATGCATCCCGTTTTTGTTAGTCCAAGTAGAGTTGACGTAAAGCTTTCCGAAATTGTGGGTCTTCCAATAGGTCAGTATTATCACTAAAGAGATCGATGTTTCCGATGAGAGAGCGTGAAGAAATGCGCTTTACCAAGGGATCGGTGATCTCCTGAACAATTTGCCTGGACAGCCTTTCCCCCCAGATCACGCGAAATGGGCGATCATAAAACTGGGATGCCTGCTCTGGAATTTTACTTATGATACTCAATTCGTTGAATTTACTGATGACAATTTCATAAGCGCGGGAAAGCCAACGATCCCTTGCCTGCCAGTTTTCGGATTGAAATACATTGTCAAATATCGGGCTGAATTCCTGGCTGCATTTCAATTTGGCAAATGCCATGCTGAACCACTTAGGGAAGGGAGCATACTTTTTTTCTATTAGGAAACACAAGCGCATGATATCTCTGACCAGGCGTGACGCGATCAGGGTTGATCCCAACTCGCTGCCCGCTTCTCCCGCCCTGCCCATCAGGTGTTCCTCCTGACCGATACGCTGCCAGGCTGATGCCAGAAGATAAAGCCAAACATCCTGCGGGTACCATGAGAAATACTCACGCACGGCTTTGAGCTCGACTCCATCGTGGAATACTTTGCCTGCTGTAATACCAAGAAGTTTTTGTTGGGGGAATGTCAGCCAATCAGCAGGGGTCAACTCTCCGACGATATCAAAACCGATATATTCCAGCAAGAATCTTCGGATAGATGTAATCTCCACCCTGTGATTGACAGGACCTTCGACAGTTTCAATTAAAGCCCAGGTTTGATCCTCGTGTGGAAGCGACCAATTTGTCGGATAGCCATGAAATAGATGGGGAAGATTATTTCTCAGCTCAACATCAATTTTTGGTTTCTCAGTCTCCAGTACATCGTCGGCCAGATAAAGGGTAAACCGCGGGCCCCAATCGTGATCGCGGGACATTTCATCATCGAACCCAAGCACTTCGGATCCGTACCCCAGCCGAGCAGCGGCGTATTCCAAACCAGGAAACTTCGTGTGGAGAATAGGTTCAACTATTTCTTTATAAAACAGTTCCGAAAGCTGCAAACCGGGAATAAATTCAGGCATTTTAAAGGACAGGAACAGGCTGCTTGGTCTGGATGGATTTCGTGGCTGCTTCCACGCACTGGACGCAATAAACAGCATCCATCGGATCCACCCGTGGCGGACGATTCTCGTGAATAGCGTAAATGAAGTCCTTGGCTTCTAAGATTAGAGAATTATATTTCCAGCCCAAAGGATCGAACTCCACATCTGGAACGACCGTTCCATCCATATCGCCTGAACCCATATAGACTTTCATGACCGGGTTGGCAAGCTGATCGATGATGATGGCGCCCTTACTACCATAGATTTCCACCCGCTCCATCCAGGGGATGGCTCCGACGACGGTGGTGAAGAGTTCATATTCGGCACCCTTTGCTGTATGCCCGATGATCAGCCCATTCTCTTCCGCTGGTTTTGTATTTGAAAATCGGGAAGCAAATCCCCACGCGTCCCTGGCTCCTCCGAAGAACCATCTGTACAGGTAAAAGCTGTGCACCGAGGAATCGAGTATCACACCCCCATACGGAAGGGTTCCCAACCAGTGATTTGGATCTGCAAGGTCGTACAAAGATTCACCAGCGATCATCGTGCGGATGAACCAGATATCTCCCAAAGTGCCCTGCTTGAGGATCTTCTCTGCTTCCCGATAGGCCGGGACAAAAGGAGTGTTTTCCGCAACTCCTAGGACCAATCCTTTCTTCTTCGCCAATTCCACCAGTTCCAACCCCTGCTGTGAATTAACGCAGATGGGTTTTTCCACAAATACATGCTTGCCTGCCTCGAGCGCTAATTTGGCAATTTCGTAATGGAGTTCATGATGGGTGGTTACATCCACGACATTCACTTCGGGATCCTTGATTAGATCCTGGTAGCGAAAGTAGGGCTTGGCATTGTAGATCTGTGAGCGATCCTTCGCCAGGTCTTCCTTCACATCACACATCGCCACAATCTTGCAAAGATCGGTCATCTCGGCAAAACCTGCTTCGTGTGGGTTTGAGGCAAACCCCAAGCCGACCATACCAATCCCCAACAGTTTTTCGCTCATGTTCCCTCTCCATTTTATTTCGTCTTACTTATCGAACAACCCTACCTGATTTATCACCCGCCATCAAGGCCTCCACCTCGGTTACAGTTGCCAGGTTGAAATCGCCGGGGATTGAATGTTTCAGGCAGGAAGCGGCAGCGGCAAAGTTCAAGACTTTTTGATTGTGTCCAGCAAAAACTTTTAGTCCATAAATCAACCCTGCTGAAAATGCATCCCCCGCACCCACCCGATCTACAATGGGAAGAATATCATAAGTAGGAGCTTCTAAAAACTTGCCTTCACTCCATAGGACACCCGACCAAGTGTTATGGCTGGCAGAGATCGAACCGCGCAGGGTGATGGCAATTTTTTTCAGATTTGGCATTTTCTTAGCCAGCGCTTCGCAAACCGCAAGATACTGTTTTGCATCCACCTTGCCACAGCTGATGTCTGTTCCAGGAGCCTGTATGCAAAACACCTTCTCGGCATCTTCCTCATTGCCGATGGCAATGTCACAATACTTAACCAGGTTTTCCATTATTTTTCCGGGAGTTTTGGTCCAGTTCCAAAGCTTGGCACGATAGTTTAGATCACAGGAAATGGTCAGACCCATTTTCTTGGCAGCCTGGATAGCTTCTTCACATGACTTCGCTGCACTTTCCGAAACTGCGGGAGTGATCCCAGTCCAATGAAACCAGTCGCTATTAGTGAATATCTTTTCCCAATCTACCATTCCGGGTTGCATGGTGGCAAAACTCGATCCTGTCCGATCGTAGATCACTTTACTGGCACGCTGAGCAGCACCTGCCTCGAGGAAATAAATCCCCAACCGGTCTCCGCCACGTATAACCGATTTTGTGTCAACTCCGTATTGATGCAAGAATGCCAGGCAGGCATCCCCGATTTCATTTATGGGTAACCGGGTA
>JBGQAS010000426.1:0-2255 GCA_041494435.1 Anaerolineaceae bacterium
CACCTCATCCGGGTTGACACCCTTATGAGGTTCCTTGCCAAATTCCTTCTTGACCGTTTCCTGCACCAGGGGCATGCGGATCATGCCGCCCACCAGCACAACTTCATTTATTTCGCTGGGTTTCAGGTTGGCATCAGCCAAAGCGCGGCGAACAGGATCGAGGGTTTTAGCCACCAGGTCGCCGGTGAGCTGTTCCAGCTTGGCGCGGGTGAAGGGCACAACCAGGTGTTTTGGACCGGTGGAGTCTGCCGTAAGATAAGGCAGATTGATTTCGGTCTGTTGGACCGTGGAGAGTTCGATTTTGGCTTTTTCCGAGGCTTCGCGCAAGCGCTGTAAAGCCTGGCGGTCATTTTTCAGATCGATGCCGCTGGATTTCTTGAATTCATCGATCAGCCATTCCATGATGCGCTGGTCGAAATCATCGCCACCCAGGAAGGTATCGCCGCTGGTGGATTCCACTTTGAATACACCATCGCCTACATCGAGGATGGAGATATCGAATGTGCCACCACCCAGGTCATAGACAGCAATCTTTTCATCTTTCTTCTTGTCCATGCCATACGCCAGGGCGGAAGCCGTGGGTTCGTTGATGATACGCATCACTTCCAAGCCAGCGATCTTGCCGGCATCCTTGGTGGCATTGCGCTGGGCATCATTAAAATACGCAGGGACGGTGATGACCGCCTGGGTAATATTTTCACTCAAATAGGCTTCTGCATCCGTCTTTAGCTTAGCCAGAATCATGGCGGAGATTTCCGGAGGGGAATACTCCTTGCCATCCAGCACGACCCGCACATCCCCATTGGGGGCTTTGGTCACCTTGTAAGGAACCCGGCCGATGGTACGCTGCACTTCGGGATCGTCAAACTTGCGACCCATGAAGCGTTTGATGGAGAACACGGTGTTCTCCGGGTTCACGATGGCCTGGTTACGGGCAGCCCGACCCACGATACGCTCGTGGTTCTTGTTCACTGCCACCACGGAGGGGAGCAACCGCTCGCCTTCTGCCGTGGGGATGACCATCGGTTCACCGCCGCTCATCGCAGCGACAACTGAGTTGGTGGTACCAAGATCGATTCCTATGATTTTTCCCATAATTTCCTCCTATCGGGCCACTCTTACCAGAGCCGGGCGCAAAACCCGGTCACCGATGGTGTAACCCTGTTGAACTACTTCGATAATCTGGCCGCTTTCGTGGTCAGGACTTTCTTCGTGAGAAATGGCTTCGTGACGCATCGGGTTGAAAACCTCTTCTTCAGCGGGGATGCGTTGCACGCCTTCGCTTTCCAATATTGCCTGCAGCTTGCGGATGATCAGCTCGATGCCTTCCGACCATTCGGTTGCTGCCCCTTCCGTGGGCCGGGATTTGATGGCTCTTTGCAGGTCATCGAGGACTACCAGGTATTTCTTAATCACCTCGGCAGTCCGGTTCTGGCGTTCTTCGGTTTGGGTGCGTTCCACCAATTTACGATAATTGGAGAATTCCGCACGTTCCCTCTGCCAGCCATCCTTGAATTCATCCGCCATGGCTTTGAAGAGGTCGATCTGTTTGAGCTGGTCGGCATAATCTTTCAGCGGAATGGTTACGTGCTGGGTATCTCCTTCGGGAAGAGCTTCTTCTTTTAATCCCTGGAGCACATCCTGGGTTGATTCTACAGGCTGCGGTTCAGGGACCTTTGTGGACTCTTCTTCCTGTTTTTCCTTTGGAAGAGATTCCTTTGGTTCTAATGGACGAGTATGTTTTTTCTTTTCGGCTGTCACGGTTACCCCTATGAATAGGATATAGTTTCATCGTCGATCAAAGTTTCAGACACCAGGTCAGAAAGCAACCCGGTGACAAAACGCACAACGGAAATGGAACGACCATACGACATGCGCATGGGCCCCATTACTCCGAGCATACCTGTGGCAAGGTCGGGCGAGCCATAGCGCGCCAGGATGATCGAACACTGGCGCAGTTCTGTACGGGCATTTTCACCGCCAATCAGTACCTGCACACCGCCAATGGCTCCATTTAGAACAGTCCGGGAGAGCAAATTCTCAAGTTTGGGTCGCTCTTCCAGCACTTGTAGAGCTTTGCGGGCATCTTCCGACCCAGCAAATTCCGGTTCGGCTAGCATGTTGCTGAAACCGTCCAGGTAAATTTCACCGGTCATTAAACGGTCTGAACGGGTCATTTCTTCCAAGATCCAACCGGCCATATCCTGCTCGAGACCAGTCAAGGTCGACATTCGTGCGGTAATGGCATCCGGTTC
>JBGQAS010000077.1:0-7315 GCA_041494435.1 Anaerolineaceae bacterium
AATCAATGCCCGTCATTTCTACAGACCCGACAAACTGACCATTGTCCTCTTCGCGGTCTTTGTCATTTTGGCTGCTATCACAGCGTTCTTCGCCTTTAATTTCTTTAGCAATTTGATCAAAGGTTGGACAGTCACCAATCTCCCCGGTGCCCCCGTAATCGATAATTCAACGGGAAATACCTCGGGGACCGGATCCAATCAATCGCTTCAGCCTTCCAATAGCGTTGCCACAAAACCCTGGGACGGAAAAAGCCGGATCAATATTTTATTGATTGGCTTGGACTACCGGGTATGTGATTCCACCCATGATTACGAATCTTGCGATATTTGCGATCAATCATATTTGGATACTCACAAGAATGAACCTGCCAAATTGAACAAGTGCAATGCAGGAAATACAACCAGCGCTTCACGTTCAGATACCATGATTATTTTCACCGTCGACCCGGTTACCATGACCGCAGGGTTTCTTTCAATCCCTCGCGATTTGTGGGTGAATGTCCCCGGTTATGGAAATTATAAGATCAACACCGCTTACTTCCTGGGCGAGATAAACCATTTACCCGGTGGGGGACCGCAGAAAGCCATGGACACCGTCCAAGATTTTCTTGGCATTCCAATCCAGTATTATCTCCGGATCGATTTTAATGTCTTCATCAAACTGATAGATGAAATCAAGGGAGTGTCTATCACTCCTTCGACAGATCTTACATTAAAGAATGCAGGCGAATACTCGGTCACACTGAAAGCTGGTGAAACCGTAACCCTGAATGGCGCTTTGGCTCTTGCCTACGCTCGAGAACGTCACCAGACATTTGGTGGCGATTTCGACCGCAGCAAGCGACAGCAAGAAGTAATCATGTCCATCCGGAACCGGATCCTCAAATATGATATGCTGCCCACATTAATAGCCAAGGCACCTGCTCTATACAGCGATATATCCTCTGGTGTTCATACGAACCTGGGCTTTGATCAAGTCTTTCAACTCGCCCAATTGATCCTTCAAATTCCAGCAGGAAATTTTGTTCAAACATCCATTGGGCCAGATGCCTTGATCGAATCCAAATCCCCCGATGGCACGGAATCGATTTATCTTCCCATTCCTGATAAGATCCGTCTGCTTCGTGATCAAATCTTCGCCGGAGGGAGTACCACTCAGCCTTTGGCAGCCTTGTCGGGTGATACCACCGGCAGTGTACAAACTGAAGAAGCACGGATTGCCATTCAAAATGCCTCCAACACTTCCGGGCTGGC
This sequence comes from Anaerolineaceae bacterium, assembly GCA_041494435.1. Lineage (GTDB taxonomy): Bacteria > Chloroflexota > Anaerolineae > Anaerolineales > Anaerolineaceae > JBGQAS01. The sequence goes on from JBGQAS010000077.1 coordinate 1,255, forward strand.
TGAGCAGACCGCCAGCTATCTACAATCTCTGGGTTTCAATATCGTGGGTGTCTCCAATGCAAATGGGATTTCTGACACGAGTTCAATCTACATTTATTCTTCTAAACCCTATACGCTCAACTATCTTTCCAACATGTTTGGAGTGAGTAGCGGCTCAATCAACAACAGCTACGATCCAAATGCAACGACCGATATGATTATCGTTCTCGGAAATAATTGGGTCATCCCCACTTCCGTGCCATAGTAGTTATAACTCAATATCATGAGGGACCACGTGGTGGTCCCTCTTTTTTTTAATTCTTGTCTTTCCAAATAGTTAAGTGTATGATTTCTGGACTCATTGAATTGAAAGGTACGAATGTCAATCTCCTTTTTTAATCCTGAATGTAGACAAAGATTGGAATCGCTTTACGGCCATCCAGAGAACGACCGAATGAGTCCATTTGAGAGGGTCGAAACAACTATTCATCTGCGACAGCCAGACCGTGTGCCCTTTGACTTCTGGGCGGTTCCCGAAATGATTCTTTCCTTGAAAACTTTGCTCAATGCCCAAACCGATGAAGAGTTGTTGCAGTTGTTGGGCATTGATTGCCGGATCGTCGCCCCCGATTACATCGGACCATTGCCCGAACGTTTTTCAGATAATACCTTTTATACAGAGTGGGGTTCGCATCGGCGGCTTTTCTCCAACGAATTCTCCACCTACGAAGAATATGCCAGTTTTCCCCTGGCTAATGCTACTTTCGTTTCAGAAATCCAAACCTGGAATAAGTGGCCAAAAACAGAGTATTGGGATTGGAAAACCATCGTCCCGAAGATCAAAAAAGTAAACCAAAACGTCCATTATCACATACGCTATGATGTGGGCGGGATTTTTGAATCTGCATGGGCCTTATATGGATTGGAAAAATTCCTTATTGATCTTACGGAAAGACCGGAAATTCCTTGCGCCATCATGGATTGTTATACCGATCTGATGATCGCCAATGTCCACAACCTCATGAAGGAAGCCAGGGGATTGATCGATATTGTATATACCTATGACGATATTGCCACCCAAAACAGTTTACTCATGTCACCGAAGATGTGGCGCGAATATATTTTTCCGCGCCATCAACGATTGAACCAGGTGATCAAGTCCTATGGGTTGAAAATTCTGTATCATTCTTGCGGAGCTATATATCCGCTTATCCGACCACTGGTTGAAGACTTGGGGATCGATGTCCTCAACCCCTTGCAGCCACGGGCTGCGATGATGGATATGCAAAAGATCAAAGATGAATTTGGGCAAAAGATTGCGTTCCATGGCGGGATCGATCTGCAGCAAACGATGTCTCATGGCACCGTCGATGATGTTCAATCAGAAGTTGCCTCGCGGATTTCCATCCTGGGAAAAGATGGCGGATATATTTGCACGACAGCCCACTATATCCAGGCTGATACTCCCCTGGAAAATGTAATTGCGTTGTATACCTCCCCAAGGAATTAGATCGGATTTTCTCAATCATTGATGGTGGAGTAACAAAAACCTGGATAAGCCAATCTGTCCAGGTTTCTTATTGTCTTAAGTTTTCCAAATGCCTGATCTATCTTCGACCGTAGAGCGTATCTCTAAGTTGAACCACTTCTTTGCGCAACTGATCGTCGGTTTCAATTTGCTCCGCAATTTTCTCGCATGCATACATCACAGTGGTGTGATCCCGCCCGCCAACAGTCAAGCCAATCTGCGGTAAGGATAGCCCTGCCTCTTCGCGCATAAGGTACATCGCCACCTGTCGTGGCAAGGCAACATTGTGCGACCGGTCCTTGCTTAACAAGTTTTCTGTAGATACCTGATACTGAGTGGCAACCATTTGCAGGATCTGGCGAGGTTCCAGGGATCGGGTGCGAGGAACCATATCGCTTAGTACAGTGTTTACGAGGATTGTTGTCAGGGGTTGATTGGTGAGGTCGGAATAAGCCAGCACTCTTGTAAGCGCACCTTCCAATTCGCGGATGTTGGATTGGACCTTCCCTGCGATTGCTTCCAAAATTTCGGCCGGAACATTTTGTTTGATCTTTTCTGCCTTCGAGCGCAGAATGGCTATCCTCGTTTCAAGATCGGGTGCCTGGATATCTGCCGTCAAACCCCATTCAAACCTTGATCGCAATCTTTCCTCAAGGGTTACCATGGCTTTGGGCGACCGATCTGAAGAAATTACCAGCTGTTTATCCTGCCCATGCAACGTGTTGAAAGTATGGAAAAACTCTTCCTGGGTGGATTCTTTTCCTGCGATGAATTGGATGTCATCGATTAGTAGAACGTCAATGCGGCGGTAGCGTTCCCTGAAAGCCTGGGTAGTGTGGGTTCGAATGGAATTGATCAGGTCGTTCGTGAATTCTTCCGATGAAACATAAAGTACCTGCAATCCTTTTCCACGGACTTTGTTGCCGATGGCATGTAGCAAATGGGTTTTACCGAGTCCCACTCCACCATATAGGAAAAGTGGATTATAGGCTTTCGCCGGGTTCTCCGCTACTGCCAGGCTGGCCGCATGAGGAAGCCTGTTACTCGCTCCCACGATGAAATTGTCGAAGGTATATTTTGGATTGATGGAGGGTTCTGAAGAATCCAATTTATGATCTTCTTCTTCATCATGATAAGCTTCATCTTCATTTATTTTTTCTGCAGTGTTTTCCCGATGCCAAACGACAAATTCAACCGTTTGAGGTTTGTTCATCATTCCAGAGAGCATCCGGCTCACCGTGCTGGAAAGCCGGTTATCCAACCAGTCCCGCGCGAAAGCATTATGCACAGCCACTGTAAATTTATCCTGATCATAATTGATCAGTTCGGTGCTTTTTACCCAGGTTTCATACGATGCCTTGGGCATTTCAACTTGGAGTTGGCTGAGGGCATTTTGCCACGCATTTTGTGAATCCATACTTGCCTTCCTCCTCGAATATATTCCAGTACTAGATTGGTTAATTACAAAGTTACCCAGCTGCCTGGAAGTTAAGGGAAATATTTGTTTTTCACTAAAAGGGTTTTGAACTTGCGCTACCCACTAGATTTCCCTGTCAGCGTAGATGCATTCTAGCAAACGGATTGGATAAAGACAAGGCGGGATGGATACGCAAGGGTTAAAGATTCATATTTATTAAGGTTAGTAATCTTAAGAAATTGGTTCTCGAAATACATTTTTAATAAATTGATTCTTCTGGTGGTATTCCCACTTGTGGGAGTCTGAGTAAGCGATGCCCCCACAGATTGGGGTTATACCGGGAGTAAACAACCAAGTTCCATGATAATTCTGAAATGTTTAAAAATTCGTTGAACCGTTCCGGTTTGCTGATAATTCCTTTTGCTGCATTCCCGTGTAATCTGCTGAAATCTTCCTGCTACCCGAGAATTTTTGTTGTCAATCATCAATTAGTAGATTAACCTCTTATTTCTCAGGTATTAGTTCTATTCCTTGGTCTTTGCTCCTAATTAGCTCAATAAAGTGCAAGAGCTTGAATTTTCATATTTTTTTGTATCCGCGTAATAAACGCTCACGTGTATTCTTAAGAAAATGTAATTCGTGAAATACTAATCCTTGCCATCCTCGACCATCATGCAGGCGGCATCCCTGCCAATCTGAACCGCGAAGTTCGTTCCCCGATCCCATGGATATACCTGGCTCATGCTTGCAAAATACAAACCGGCAATCGGAGTGGCAATGGAGGGAATATTTTGGGAATGATCAACAAGGGGGATGGGTTGAGCATAGCTGGTTTTCCACAGCCAACTTTTCTTGATCCAATCAGCATTGAACTCGGGGTTGATCCTGCTCAATCCGGGGGTGAAACGCTCTAGCAATTGCTTTTGGGTGAGATGAAAATATTCATGACCAGGATCCAGGTAATCACCACAATAGACTATGTGATCCCCGCCAAAATGCTCACTGGAAAGAAAATTGGTATGCTCAACCAAGGCTAGGAAGGGGAAGCCGGCACTTTTGGGCAAATTGAACCAATAATAGCCTTCCTTTGAAAGTTGATGTTTGAGCGACAGCACGAGAACCACTGCCCCCATACTTTGCAACCCTAGCAGACCACTCAGATATTCATCGGGTAATTCGGGAACAAGCCTGGTCATCTGGTGGGGAGAGCTGGTAACAAGCACCTGGTCGAACAGCTCTTTTTTCCCTTTAACAGTCAATTCCAGTTTTCCCTTTTTCTGTTTGACCTGATCAATCATGGTCTCCATCTGGAACCTGACCCCCATGCTTTTTAACTTTTCGGCGAAGAGATCTGCAAAAGCCTGGAACCCTCCTTCGAAGGTTGCCAATCGGGTAGTCCTGGCCTTGAACCTTGCCCAAAACCAGGCCATGGTGACATCTTTATAGTGCTCACCGAATTTTCCAATAAGCAAAGGTTCAAAATGGGTTGTATAAGTCCTTTCCCCATATGCCCTTTTCATCCATTCATGGGCAGTGAATTTTTCGAGAGATTTCCAATTGGATAGATAGCGTAAATAAACCGAAACAAATCCGAACCGTATCATGTCGAAAAAGGTGAAGCCCGGGAATGTAATAGCAGCCAGGGGAGAATCCAGGGGGAAAAATCTTCCTTTGTAATACACCACGGTCCTCGGATGAGGGATGACAACCTTATCCTTCCATCCGAGTACTTTGATCAAATCCAAAATGTAACGGTCGGAAAGGAACCAATGGTGATAAAACTTTTCCACCGACCAATCCCAATTCTTTTCTTTAAACCCACCAGCCAGGCCTCCGACATTCTTATCAGACTCGTATATGGTGACCTGGTCTTGATTACGGATCAGGTCGTATGCTGCCGACATCCCGCCAATTCCAGCCCCAATTATGGCAACTTTTTTCATATTCAGTCCTCGCTTCGAATAGTGACAAAGAAATGCTAAAATCTACCTGAATTCTATCATTTCAGGAGACCTCATGTTCATCACGATAACCACCAGCCACCCTTCCCATGAAGAGTGGAAAGTGATCAAACCCTTCATGGCAAAATTCATCCCGAGTTTGCGGCAGGTACCCGGCGTACATGCTGTATATTTATCATATCGCGAAGATAAAGGGGATGAAACGACCTTCATCGTTTGGGAAAACACCCAGGCCATTCAAACTTACCGGGAAAGTTCGCTGTTTCAGGAAGCAGTGGAGTTTGAGAAAAAGCATGGCTTGAGTTCGACCAGGGATGGATTCCCCGTTGAAGATCCGTCTTAAGATAATAAATTTCGGGCAGCTCTCGCTGCCCGATTTTCTTAATCCATCCCACTGACAAAGTAACAGGGAAATTCCGAACTCCCTATAATAACTTCACCATTTCCATTCTTTTGGGTAACGGGATATTTAGCAAGCTCACTACTAATAGAGGATAGTCGAGTGAAAGCTGTGGCTGTCGAAATATGGAAAGATTGCCAAGGCAACTTGCCTGTATCCTGAGCAAATTTCAATCGACAAGCCAAATCTGAACCAATCACATCTTTCACATTTTGAGGGAGTGCTGCTGAACTGAATTCTCTGACCAACACGGGCACAGCATCATTGGACAACATCCCTAAATAAACGGAATCTAATTCGTAACCCACCGTAGCTCTTTGGATATTCTGTTTGGCAATGAACCCATCGACATTGACCCCTGCAAGGGTGGCACCGTATCCAATCACAGCGAATATCACAGCCAGTCCAAAGAACTTCGCCTTTTTGATCAATACCAGGATGATTGTGGCTGCAATCAATCCACCCAACCAAAAAATAAAGATGTGTGAATAGGTCCGGATCCTTGAAAACCCGTATGCATTTTCATACAAAGTCAACCGTTGAATGGCAGACGCCAAGATCACTAAAACTAGAGCCAGCATGGCCACACGCAGACTGGTGAAAACTCCCTCCTGTATTTTGCCTTTGCGGGATGAGATGGCAGAAAAGATCAAGTCGAGGGCAAGAGTGATAATAGCTGTCACCAAAAGCTCGACAAACCCTCGACGGGCATATTCAGCGTAAGTAAAACCCTCGAAAGTAATATTCGACTGTGCTCCGAATAGATACCGAAATTG
>JBGQAS010000111.1:0-6510 GCA_041494435.1 Anaerolineaceae bacterium
CAAATTGGGAGGTGGCGAGAGAAGCCTGCCGTGAGATCATGCAGGGCGAGTTTGGCCATCCCTCCGTGTTCCGCTTATCTGATCCCGAAGAAACCGATGTTGCCATGCGCACCTATCACATCCATGGGACGGTTGCTGATACACTACTGCAATCCTTAGGATATAAGCCGATGGATCGCTGCCTGCTATTGGGAACTGCAGATGGGGATCCGGATTTTAGCAAACTGGTAGCCAAGAAAATACATGCTATTTGTCGAAAGCACAAAGCCTTTATCCTCACTCCCTTTAATGTTGTTCCCGCATGGGAAAAGACCCGCTTCACGGATCCATTAATGATCGAGGACTTGATGGATTACGGCATCATTGTAGACACATTGGAATGCACGGTGAACTGGGCAGAGATGGGGCACGTACACCGAGAAGTCCGCAAGGTTGTCAAAAGTAGACCTCGGACTATTTGCATGACCCACCTCTCCCACGCATATCCTCAGGGAGCCAACCTATATTTCATTTTCATTGCCCGGACATCAGACATCAATGAATACTTAACGTTGCAATACAGCATCCTCGAAGCCATCCTGAAAGCGGGAGCTTCCATGAGCCATCATCACGGTATCGGAAAACAGACCGCTCCATGGCTTGAGGATCAGATCGGAAAACCTGCCATGGATGTTATTCGGGTGTTACGCGACCATTTCGATCCCCAACACTTGATGAACCCTGGCGGGACTCTAGGGTTGGACATGTCGCCCGAGCAGAAAGCCAAAAAATGGGGATTCCGCAAGGAGAAACCAAGAGCACTGAATAAAGCACAGTTGGAAAAACAACTCCTTGAACGTAGAAAAAAATATAATTAGTGTAAAGGAGAGTTGGTATGGGAGAGAATCTGCTTGCAATTGATGCCGGAACCCAATCGATCCGTGCTTTATTGTTCGATCCGCGGGGAAAACTGCTTGCCAAGACCCGCGTGCCGTACGAACCGTACTACTCCACCGCACCGGGGTTGGCGGAGCAAAAACCCGAGTTGTATTGGGATTCGCTCTGCGAGGTATGCCAGGCACTGTGGAAGCAAAAGGGAGTGGATAAATCGAGCATCGCCGCTGTTTCACTCACCACGCAGCGCTCTACGGTGATCAACGTAGACGATAGGGGCAAGCCACTCCGTCCCGCGATCGTCTGGTTGGACCAACGCCGAACTGAAGGGTTACCCCCCGTGGGTGGAATGTGGGGAGCAGCCTTTAAACTCGCGGGGGCTAGTGAAACCGTAGCTTATTTACAGGCTGAAGCCGAAGCTAACTGGTTGCTCACCCACGAACCGGATATTTGGAAGAAGACGTACAAGTATCTATTTCTTTCCGGTTACTTAACCTTTTTATTGACCGACCGATTTGTGGATTCTGTTGGATGCCAGGTGGGATACATACCCTTCGATTACAAGACCCAAACCTGGTCTGCTAAAAATGATTGGAAGTGGGATGCAATAAAGATCGAAAAGCACATTCTGCCTGAGTTAGTGGAAGTGGGTAAATCGCTGGGCAAGATCAGTAAAGAGGCTGCTGCAGCAACCGGCATCCCCGAGGGATTGCCCCTGATCGCTGCGGCAGCGGACAAGGCTTGTGAAGTGTTAGGAGCGGGTTGCCTGGAGCCGAACGTCGGCTGCCTGAGCTATGGCACTACCGCAACCATTAATACCACCCACGATAAATACATCGAAGTCATCCCGCTCATCCCACCCTACCCTGCGGCGGAACCACATCTGTACAATTTCGAGATCCAGATCTTCCGCGGCTACTGGATGGTGAGCTGGTTCAAACAGGAGTTTGGTCTGCGCGAGGAACGCCTGGCAGCGGACAAAGGCGTTGAACCAGAAATGCTGTTCGACGAGCTGGTGAAATCTGTTCCTGCCGGATCACAAGGATTGGTGCTTCAGCCCTACTGGTCCCCCGGTCTGCGCAACCCCGGACCCGAAGCACGCGGAGCCATCATTGGCTTTGGAGACGTTCACACCCGGGCGCATATATACCGGGCTATCCTGGAAGGGCTGGCTTATGCTTTGCGCGAAGGTAAGGAACGCACAGAGAAACGCAGCAAGGTGGCAATTACGGAACTGCGCGTGGCAGGCGGCGGGAGCCAATCGGACGCAGCCATGCAACTGACGGCGGATGTGTTTGGGCTACCGGTATCGAGACCGCATGTATATGAAGCGAGCGGACTGGGCGCAGCGATGGACGCTGCTGTAGGCGCCGGGATCCACCCCGATTTTGCCAGCGCGGTAAAGGATATGACCCATTTGGGAGACACCTTTGCCCCCAATGGCAAGGCTCATGAGATTTATGACCAACTGTATAACGAAGTGTATTTGAAGATGTACGAGAAGTTGCAGCCGTTCTATAAAATCATGAGAAAAATCGGGAAGTAGAAAGAAGAGAACTACGAAAAGCTGAAAAAAGGTGGCGGCTCGCCACCTTTAGCATATAGAAGGCGGAGGGCAACCCCGCCTGTTGTTTTTCATTCTTTGGTTCCTATATATTAAGAGGAACGAGGAACAAGGAACAAGGAATGAAAAACGCTCAATTCCCTTTATAAATAATTATGGTCCAACAAGCACATACAAACATATATTTACTTTGAATCTTCATATCGTTTTCTTATTACCCAATCATCCAATTTTTCAAGTGTTTGAAAATCATCTAATAACGGAAACAGTTTGTGTGCCAACGCTCTTATTACGCCAAAATCACTAATTAAATCAACGACAGAAATTAATTTCGCTTTTCCATGGACTATGTCACTTCTTCTTGTATATATTTTTTTAATGTGTAAGTGAGTCGCTAACTTAGAATCTTGATTTCCACCAATAATGAAAGAAGCTCTTTCCGATAATGCTGCCGAAATACCTCGATACGTAAAATTGACATCTTTTTTTGGCTCACCACCAATCATAGATTCCAATGCAAACACCATTTTTGTATAACGCGCTTCGTTACTGTCTGGCTTAGTCGATTCACCTAACCAATTTAGCCCATTCAAGTACTTATCTATCAACTCAGGATTTTTATCGTTTTCAAGAACAGTGTTAAGAAACTCTAAAAAAAGTTTTGACTGATCACTAGGGAAATTATTGATTAATTCATTAAGATTATAGGGTCTAATAAAAAAGTTTATTTTAGTAATAGTTGGTTTTTTTTGCTCGTTTATTGAACTATTAATTACTTCTTGGGCCACGGGTAATGGAAGAAAATTGCTGTATTCGTTTATTATTCCAAATTGGGTAGTCTCTTCAGCTGCAATTGGAACCGAAAACGCACGAATAATATTTAATATTTTTTTCGTAATATCTATTGCGTTACTTAGTGAAAGACGTGAGTCTCCATCAAGAACCAATTCAGCATATGAAAAGACATAATCCTTATCATTTTGATACATATTTTCAATATGCATCCATAAATCTTTATTAATCCGTTTTCTTTCTTCCGTGAACTCATAAAAAGTCACTGGGCTAATTTTGAGCTCATTATTAATTTTGATATTTATCAATGGCAAACGGACGAAACGTAAAGACTGATAATTAATTAATTCGTCAACTAATTTTTTGACTTCAATATCCAATTTATAGTCTTCTTTAAAATACGTAGCTTTTTGTAAAGAATCCGAAACCCGTTCTATTACAGTTTGAAAGGAGATATTGGCTTCATTTTTTTCGACAACGCTCTTCGCAAATTGCTCGACCTTTTGAATAAGTAAAGTGGGCAAATTATAAAAAACTAGATATTTCTGCCAAAGCTCAGGATTAGAAACATCCAGCGTTTGTGCCTCTTCAAATATGGCAACTAATTGCTTTTCTAATTCGACCCGTTGAACATTAGTCAGTTGAACTTTAGTCAAAGAAACCTCGCTTTCTTGATGATCCTTGAAAAATTCTTGAAAATTATTATTTGTAATAGATGCGAACAGAATTTCTACAATCATAGTAACGCACAAAAAGGCGAAAAGCAAGATAAGACCCGCATTTTTGCCTTAAAAATATGTGGGTGAATAAGAACTTATTTACTTGTATTTTGGGTTTAATTTGTTATTATTATAAAATATTTGTTCTATTTGGAGTTTATTGAAATTACTCAAAGGAAATATAAATATTACTAACAAGGAGAATAATCTATATTTATCAATAAGATGCTGTTTGTCTACTAATCATCATTTCCAGAATTTGCCTTGACCACTTTTTCCCAGTTGATGACACCGCGGGAATCACAAAACTTATCTATAAAACCACCAATCAATACATTGGTAATTCCCGCCTTAGCGTTTAGATAGCGATCATTATGCTCTTTAGCTCGATAACCAACGGGTTCAATTATTTCAAGATAAAGGTTCTTGTTCCCGCTGATAAAGGTCCAAAAATTCTGACCGACGATTTTGAGATAACCCGCACTGGTGTAACCGGTTTTGGTTTTGCCGTAGCAAATTCCCAACACCGACTGCACTTTCGAAATACTCTTTGATTGCTTCAAGCGAATCTCGGCATTGCGCAAATCGTCTGCCAGTTTCTTGTGTTGCGAGGAATTGCCCCAGTTAGTCCCGGATTTAATCGTAACCAGATAATAGGTATTTTCTTTCTCAAATTCGAGATCGACTCCCTGACTGGATGACTTATGCCCGCCGGTGGTTTTACTGGCCACAAAAATTGCCAGCCCTTCCAGAAAATCGCCAAAAATCTTTTCTTCAGACGATGAGAGAAACGCTTCCATTGTGCCTTCGACCAACTCATGGGCTTTGTTGATATTCTTGGCTTTAAACAAATATGGATTTTTGTTCAACAATTTTTCAAGGGTAAGAGTTTGAATGACCCGGAGCCTATTCTCATGGAATTTGACGATATTCGCATTGACATACTGGTTCAACTCGTCGATGCTGAGTGTATTCATTTTCCCCTCATTTCCCATTCGAGACTTTTGTGCTGCTTAGGCGTTCTTGCGCTAATTTACAATATTCTTCGTTAATGTCTATCCCAAAATAATCCCGTCTTAGTTGTTTGGCAGCAACACAAGTTGTACCAGAACCATTGAAAGGATCCAAAACCAGATCACCCGGTTTAGTGAGCAACTTTATGAACCATTCGGGTAGTGCCACTGGAAAAACAGCCGAATGCTGGCGGTTGTAACATTCAGTAGCCATATATAAAACATTGGAGGGGTAGACCATTTCCCTGCCCACCCAATTGCTAATGTTTTTACCAAAACCACTACCGACACGAGAATTGTCCCGTTTTTTGTCGGTTTCAGAAAGTTTCTTCAACCGATCCTGAGCCCAATCCCCAACCGGAACCATTACTTCATCCTGGAACATATGGAAATTTTTCGTCTTTGTAAAATGAAGCAATCTTTCCCAATTATCACGAAAACGATTGGGCCACTTTCCGGGGTGGCTGTTCTTTTTGTGCCACATATATTCTTCGGTCCAAATCCAACCCTGTTTGCGAAGTGCAAGGATCAATTCAATTACATAAGTGTGCCGTTCTCCATCGACCACGCGCTCTTTGATATTGAGAACAAAAGAACCAGTTGGTTTTAGGACTTTCAGGAATTGTTCTGCCTTTGGAAGAAACCAGGCAACGTATTTTTCAGGTTTAATTCCGCCATAGGTGCCATTACGCTGATCCGCATAAGGCGGAGATGTAAAAATCAGGTCAATCGAATTAGCGGGTACATTCTGGAGAATCTGCCCACAATCCCCCTCAATGATTTGATTGATGTATTTGAAGGGCTGTTGAATATTCTTTTTTTGTTTTCCAATATCCAAACCATATTGCCGCTCATAAACATCCAAAGACAAATTGGGTTCTCGAATTTGTTTGGGTTTTGTCTTACGCGGTTTAGGATAGGTTTCTTTGGTGGATGTTTTCATGCGAATCATTTCAATGTGCTTTGAAAACTATATATAAGTATATCAATTTATTATTTCAATACTTGTATTTTGGATAACCTTTGTTATTATAATAGAATAATTGTTCTGCTGGTGAGGAAAACAAATTGCCTAAATCATTGAAATCCTTGGACATCTTATTAACCACATTTGGTCAAGAAGCGGAGGAGCAACTGCTCGGTTGGTTAATCCACAATCCAAACCGTTTGGTTGAGATCATTCACAAACTCACGCCTGCTGACTTTTGCATTGAACCTCACCGTTTAATATGGGAATGTTTGCAAAGTATGAACGAAGAAAGCCAAACAATCAACCAAGCAACCTTGATAGATGAAATGCTTAAACATAAAAGCAAAGAGCCATTCGATCCCCAACTCGCCATCAACCATATCATTACGTGCGATCCTGACAATCCAACGCCAGAAGAATATGTGAAGATCATTCTGCGCTCGGCAGAACAGAGAAAGTATGCCCGGCTTGGATTGAGAATTTTTGCCCTAGCGACACAACAATACGCCCAGGAAGGACGACTAGCAGAATATGTAAGCGGACAGATACAGTCCGCACTAACTGAACTGCAACCTCCCC
>JBGQAS010000121.1:0-6218 GCA_041494435.1 Anaerolineaceae bacterium
GGGTCCCACGAGCCCGTGAAGCTATCTCCAGGATTCCGCTGTCATCCGCCTCCATGGAAAGCAGACGAATGGCTCGACGGACAATCTCCTGCATAGCGCCTATGTCGTAATAATCCAAGCGATAAGTTGCACCGAACCTTGAACGCAATGGAGAACTCATCATAGCGAGTCGGGTAGTGGCTCCGATCAGGGTGAACCGGGGTAATTTCAAGCGGATGGACCTTGCCGAGGGACCTTTGCCAATCACAATATCCAGGGCAAAATCCTCCATGGCTGGATAAAGCACTTCTTCAATTGATTTTCCCAAACGGTGGATTTCATCGATGAAAAGGATATCTCCGCCGTGCAAGTTGGTGAGGATGGCAGCTAGATCCCCTTCACGTTCTATGGCTGGTCCTGCGGTGGCTTTGATATGAACCGCCATCTCCTGGGCGAGCACATGAGCGAAAGTAGTTTTCCCCAACCCCGGAGGCCCGTAAAAAAGTACATGGTCCAGGGGTTCTCCACGTTTTTTGGCTGCTTCCAACAAGATGAGCAGATTTTCCTTGACCTGGTTTTGACCGATCACCTCGGTAAGCAATTTCGGCCGCATGGTAAGATCCAGGCGATCATCAGGTCGGGGTTGTGGATCGATCATCCGGTCAGAAATTTCAGCCATGGAAGTATTATACCCTAGCGGGTTTTTTCTTAAGAATCAAAGGAATTTCTGACGAGTAGACTATATAATAAGAGAAAATCCGAGATGCTTGAGGAGTCAGAAGTGAGCAACGTTCATGTTTCAGAACACCCCCTTGTCGCCCACAAATTGAGCAAGTTGCGTGATGTCACTACGGAACCCAAGAAATTTCGTGCCCTGGTAAGGGAAATAGCCGGTCTGCTGGCTTACGAAGCCACGGCTGATCTAGCGGTCACCCCCGTTGATGTGCAAACTCCCCTGGCAGCTATGAAAGGATATGAATTAAAAGAAAAGGTAGGCCTGGTACCCATTCTACGAGCGGGACTTGGGATGGTGGAAGGCGTTTGGGAGGTAATCCCTAATGCTGAAGTATGGCACATCGGGCTTTACCGGGATGAAAAAACCCTCAAACCTGTTCAATACTACAACAAGCTCCCTCTCGAACCACGCATTTCCGTCTGCTTGATCCTGGATCCGATGCTTGCCACCGGTGGGTCTGCAGTGGCTACGGTGGATCTACTCCAAAAATGGGGAGTAAAAAAAGTGAAATTTGTCGGGTTGATCGGTGCCCCGGAAGGCCTCCGCTATTTCGAGGAACATCATCCGGATGTACCCATTTACCTGGCAGCCATTGATGACCACCTGAACGAAAAAGGTTACATCGTCCCCGGCCTGGGCGACGCAGGTGATCGTCAATTCGGAACTGCTTGATTTCCAGGGAAAATCAGCTAACTGGTATCAACCGCCAATTTGCATCATGCAGCGGATGGAAGGAGAATTGTTTCCATCCAATTCATGATTTTCCGGCTTGGACTGGACTGCTTTCTTGATCTGACCCAATACATCCCCACCCTCTTTGAGGGTTTTCCACACAGGAATCTCCACATCACTCAAAAGACAGGGGCGTAAATTCCCATCCGCGGTCAATCTTAAGCGGTTACAGTTCTTGCAGAAAGACTGGCTGAGTGGGGAGATAAATCCAATGGAACCTTTGGAATTTGGCATGTGGAAATCTTCTGCAGGTCCTTCCCCAGCAGGATTCGGTACGGATTTCAATTTAAACGATTCAAGGTGTTCCTTGACTTCGGCAATGGGCATGTACATGCTCTGCGGTGAAGGGAATTCATTCCCCCAAGGTTTTTGGTTTTGGATAGGCATAAGCTCAATGAACCTGACATTCCAGGCATGGTCCACCGTCAAATTTGCCAAATCCCTGATTTCGTTAGAATTCACACCTTTCATGACGACAGTATTAATTTTGATGGGAATGAGTCTGTTCTGCTCTGCGGCTTCAATGCCATCCAAAACATCCTGCAACTCCCCGCCCCGGGTGATCTTTCGGTACAACTCCGGACGCAAGGTATCCAAGCTGACATTCACTCTTTTCAGACCTGCATCAGCGAGAGCTTTGGCATGTCTCTTTAATAGAACTCCATTGGTAGTAAGACTAAGATCCTGGATTCCTTTGATCTCCGAAATTTGTCGAACCAGGTCCTCGATATTCTTCCGAACGAGAGGCTCACCCCCGGTAATGCGCACTTCCCGGATGCCTGCTTCTACTGCAATACGAACGAATTTGGCAATGTCTTCATAGGGCATGATGGTCTCATGCGGTTGCCACTCAATTCCCTCGGTAGGCATGCAATATACACATCGGAAATTGCAGCGATCAGTTACCGAAATTCGCAAATACGTGATTTGTCTTTGAAAAGAATCAATTAGCATCATTTTACCAATTTCCATTGTATCATGGACTAATTGGATAAAAAAGGGTGGATTATTATATTTTCAGGAAATGAAATATCCATCCAGAATTATTTTTCTGCAGCTTTGACAATTTGAGCAAAATCGGGAAGCTTGATACTCGCGCCACCAACCAAAGCACCATCAATATCCGGTTGAGCGAAGAATTCCGCGGCATTAGATGCTGTTACGGAGCCGCCATACAAAACCCGGGTAGATTCTGCTACGGAATCTGCAAAGAGTGCCTTCAAGGTGGGTCGGATGTAATCTTTCACCACTTTGTTCGCCCCTTCCCCGCTGGAGGCTTTCCCGGTCCCAATTGCCCAAACTGGTTCGTATGCTATGATCAGTGCCTGAAGCTTGGTTGGATCCAATTCTATCAACCCTTCACGGATCTGCCGGGTGACAACTTCAGCTGTTTTCCCACTTTCGTATTCAGCTAGGGTCTCGCCAATGCAAACAATGGGAGACAAACCTGCAGCAAAAGCAGCTTTCACCTTTTTATTTACATTGACATCTGTTTCGCCGAAGTAGGTGCGTCGTTCAGAATGACCAAGTATCACAAAATTGCAGAATTCCTTCACCATGGCAGGAGAGATTTCGCCGGTAAAAGCACCAGAAGTTTCCCAATATAAATCCTGTGCCCCCAACCCAATGGGAGTTCCTCCAAGCATTGCCGACAACGCCATCAATGATGTGAATGGAGGGCAAAGTACCACTTCCACAGACTTTTGCGGGGTGATCAAGGGCAGCATTTCCTGCACCAACGCTCGGGCTTGCTCGCTGGTTTTGTTCATTTTCCAATTACCGGCAATCAAAGGTTTTCTCATTCTTTTCCTCAAATTCTCGGATTTCACTAAGGTTCGTCTGCAGTACGTTGATTTCGGGCAAACATTCTATTGCGATTCGGACCTTTCCCATTTCTCAAAATTTCTTCTTTCTTTTTTTCCACTTTTGCCCGACGAGCTTGCGATGCTTCCCTGGTATTTTCGATGATACTAAGCGCAGCAACAAAGAGAAAACCCAAGGCACTCGAGCCCAGCCATGGGAGAAGCAATTTCCCCACGGTGCCCCAAAGTAAAAACACCGTCAAGAGAAGATATATTGCAATTGCAATCTCTCCTACAATGAATAGATTGAGCGTCCTCTTTTTGCGATTATCGTATTCGCGTCCAATCCTCGGATCCACCCGGGTGGTGCGGATGAAAGTACCACCTTTTTGCAGGCTGCCAGAGACCACACTTAATCCACACACGAGGGAGATCCCCACACCCGTGAGCAATAGGACTGGCAAAATAACCAGCCTATCAATGAATCGAGGGTTATTTTCTGATTTCCCCAAGCTGAACAACAGTAAAGGTCCAATGCTAACTATTGCACCCCACCAGAATAGCTTTAAAAACTCAGGATTGGATCCTGCCACTGGCAGCACCAACATGAACAAGATAATCATGAGAGGGAAGGTTAAAAAGCTTAGCAGATGGAGCATTGCCATGAACTTCACTCCGAGCGGAAGTTTTGCTGGCAATGCCTTTCCCATTAGTTTTAGAGATACCTGCGCAGTCCCCCGGCACCAGCGGTACTGCTGAATTTTGAAATCGTTCATCTCCTGGGGAAGCTCAGCCGGTGATACCACTTTTGGCAGATAAACAGCTTTCCAACCTGCTATTTGCGACCGGAAGGTCATGTCCACATCTTCGGTCATCGTGTCCCATTGCCAACCGCCGACCGATTCAATCGTCTTTTTACGCCAGATGCCAGCGGAACCGTTGAACGTATTGAAGAGCCCCGAAAGATAACGCGCATTTTGCTCGACTACAAAATGTGCATCGAGAATGGTTCCCGCCAACCGCGTAATAAGGTTGTGCTTGAAGTTTAAATGCCCCCAGCGAGTCTGAACGAAACCAATTTTCTCGTTCTTGAAATACGGCACTGTTTGCTTCAGCCAATTGGAAGGGGGGATAAAATCTGCATCAAATATCGCCAGGAATTCCCCCTTGGCGTGTTCCATACCGAAAGCCAGGTTCCCCGCCTTGTATCCCTTCCGGCCTTCCCTGTGGAGATATATGACATCCTTTCCTTTATCCCGATATTTCTTTACAAGCTTGACCAGCAGTCGGGAAGTAACATCATCGGTAGAGTCATCCAATACCTGAACTTCAAACTTCTCGTTTGGATAATCGAACTTTGTCACAGCATCGAGAACCCGGCAAGCAAGGAATTTCTCGTTATAGATGGGGAGTTGGACTGTAACCCGTGGCCAGACCTTCGGAGGGATGGGATCAGGTTGGGACCAGGCTTTTTTCTGGACGATCAGATAAATCACAACACTTATGACGTTGCTTAGACCAACAAAAGCCAGCAGAATGACCGAAATGGCATATAAAGTTTTGAAGATAATATCGAGAAAAGTGCTGGTGATCAATACCATGATAGAAAGCCCTCAATCCTGAATCGCCAATAATCAATTTAGTGGCTGTATTTTACACTATAAGTATATGAGAGGGATTAATGGACTTTTTCCCCCATTGACTGAACCCCCCGCATCCATTATTATGGAAAAGTCCTGGCTGACCGGGAGATCGCGGCACGGTTTTTCCGTGTCGAGGAAAGTCCGCACTCCAGAGAACACGATGCCGGGTAACACCC
Organism: Anaerolineaceae bacterium; assembly: GCA_041494435.1. Lineage (GTDB taxonomy): Bacteria > Chloroflexota > Anaerolineae > Anaerolineales > Anaerolineaceae > JBGQAS01. The sequence continues at coordinate 5,069 of JBGQAS010000121.1, forward strand.
GGGATGGGGAAACCTGTCGGATCGGGCCACAGAAACATACCGCCTGAACAAGGCAAGGGTGAAATGGTGGTGTAAGAGACCACCAGGGTCGCAGTAATGCGGCTGCTCGGCAACCCCCATCGGGAGCAAGGCTAAGCAGGAGCAAATTCAACGCAAGTTGGATGGGTGGCTGTTCGTCGCCCTGAGCTCCGGGTGAGCCGCTTGAGCAGAATGGTAACATCCTGCCCAGAGAGATGATTTCCCATGGACACACCGTCTCTTTGAGATACCTGTATCCTGGACAAAATGCGGCTTATAGGTCAGCCAGAACAAAAAGAATATTTTCAATTAAAAAATCGCGACAAAAGCCTCGACCACCTGTGGGTCAAAATCTTTTCCGGAACATTTCTTGATTTCCTTCAAAGCCTCTTCATGGGAACGGGCAGCTCGGTAGATGCGCCCATCCGTGATGGCACTGTAGGTGTCCACGACTGCCAAAACCCGAGCTCCCAACGGGATATCATCCCCACTGATTCCGTTCGGATATCCTGATCCATCGAATCGTTCGTGATGTGTTTTTATCAGTTCAGCTACTTTGTTCAGGTTCGATGCCTTTTTGACAATTTCAGCTCCCCAATCGGCATGTTTACGGATGAGGGACCATTCATCTTTTGTCAATTGAGTCGGTTTTTGCAGGATATCATCAGGAATGCCAATTTTGCCAATATCGTGAAGTAAAGCAGCGGTACGGATGATCTTTATCTCTTCTTCACCACACTTTAAACTGTAAGCCAGTTGTTCTGCGAGGCTGGCAATTCTTTCGCAATGACCACCAATACTGTAATCCCGCGTTTCCAACGTCTTTGCAAGAGCCAATACAGTTCGAGTTTGATTCTCATCTGCTTGAGCATTGAGACGAGTGCGATAAATGGCATTGGCAGCCTGGTTGGCGATCAACATGGCAAGACCCACTTTTTCATCGTGCATCGTGAATGAAAATGGCCCATCCTTTTCACCCAAAACCAGGATGCCAACGGGTTTGGCTTCCACACACATGGGGAACAGGTACATACTTTTAACGCCTTCAAGGTTCTTATCAGCCTGTCCACCTTTTAATTTGATCTTCTGAATATTCAAAGCCAGAGGTTCATCATTCACGATGGCTTTTTGA
>JBGQAS010000442.1:0-2159 GCA_041494435.1 Anaerolineaceae bacterium
AGGGGTTTGAGCAGAACACCGATGAAATATGCCAAAGCTGCTGCCAGCCCGCCAACGATCAGCATTTCCAACCCGGAACGCAAGGGGTTGAGCTGGGTGACAAAAAACTTGGCTGCCCCTAATGCGAACAGGGCTACACCCGAGAGGATGATGGAGATCAGGAACAATGTTGATGCGGATAATCCTGTATGGAAGATCAGGTCGATCACGTAGATCAGCAAGGGCAAAATCCCGAATGCAACAAAAGATCCAAATGTGACCCAGGCAGCGGAGAGAGGTTTGCGTTCATCCCTCACCATTCCCAGTTCTTCGATCATCATGGCATCCACCCAGCGGGTATTATCTTTGGACTTGATCTCGATCAATTTCCTGGCATCCGCTGCCGGGTACCCCTGCTTTTTATAGATCACTTCGAGTTCTTTTTTCTCGCCCTCGGGGAAATGCTCCACCTCCCACGACTCGCGCTGGCGTTCGCGGTTGTAATATTCCTTCTGGCCTTTCATCGAAAGGAAAGCACCCACGCCCATCGAAAGACCATCTCCGAACAAGTTGGCAGCCCCGAGGATGAGGAGGATTCCCGATGAAAGGGTGGCTCCCGCGACACCGCTCACCACCGCAAAAACGGAAATGATGCCATCCAGCCCGCCGTAGATCATGTTTCCTATGAATTGCGAGCCTTCAGAGCCGTGTTTTTCCACAGCCTGCTCGATGGCTTTGGGATCGTGTGCTTTCTTGGAGGCACTGAGATTGCGCTTGATATAAGCCTGCCGGGCGTCTTCTAATCGTTTTGAGAAAGTCATATTCCACCTCTAATTAAAATCCCAGAATGTAGTAATTTTACTTGGTAAAGAGGATAGAGAGCAGAGATATGAGAATAGAGAATTGTCAGTAAGTGACACGTCGAATTGTATTTGTTTAAAAATCTGAAACAAAAAACAATTCCCTTTCTTTAAACATCGAGGGAGCGCTCAACCAAAGTATTGTGCTCGAAACAAATACTCTTACCTAAAATGACTACTTTCAGAGATCCTCGTTTAACGCCTTATATTCATTTGCAAAAGAACAATTGTTCTATTATTATAAAGCATTTTCTCCACAATTACAAATATCAAGGCCATCATCCTTAACTCCAAATCGGCTTATAATAAATTTCATCAGGGTGGCATCGCATTTATTGTCGTAGAGCTTCATAATCCTTTGCAAATCACACCAAACATCGTTGATATTCCCCACCTCAAAGATTTATTGGTGCGTAAGTATTTAGAGACAAATTTTATTAATAAGAAAAACTTTGCCTCACCTGGTTTCTTAGAATTATTCCGTAACCCGCAACGGATATTGCGTCTTACACTGATTGCTGTATTCTATCTCGCCATCTTCATCCTTTTAGACTTAGTTACAAAACAATTTTCAGAACTCCCGGGGATCGTTGCCTGGTACCCACCCGCAGGACTAACCTATGCCCTGCTGTTGGTGTTTGGCGTTGCATTTACCCCTGCAGTAACAATCGCATTGCTAGTCGACAGTATATTCATCTATCACATGCCTCAGTCCCCTTTTTTGCTTGTATTATGGGCGATCATCATTTCATTGATCTATGGGGCTGCTGCTTTATTCTTGCGAAAGCGAATTCACCTTGACTGGCAGCTGAAAAAATTACGCGATGTAGTCTGGTTTGTTTTTACAACCGTTTTGGTTTCAGCACTGCTTGCCATACTTTCCGTTTTGAGTTCTGCCTTGAGTGGGGGTATTCCACTGAGTGAAATCATCCTACAAATATTTCACTGGTGGATTGGTGAAACTGTTGGTGTTTTGACCGTCACTCCCTTTTTGCTCATCTTTATCATGCCAGGCTTGAAACGGTTTGTCCAAGGTGAGCGAATCAAGTTTCCTTTACGAATGTCTTTTCCTCGGGTAACACTCTCTGCCATTGGACAAGCGGTGAGCATTGTGTTTATGCTCTATTGGGTTTTTATTGCACAAGCTCCAGCCGAGTTTCGTCCTTTGTTTCTGATCGCTTTGCCACTCATCTGGATTGCTCTGCAGCGCGGCTTCAAAGGAGTTGCCGCAGCAATCCTGGCGTTGAATTCCGGGATTGTGCTGGTAATGGTTCTATTTCGATTCGATCTCTCCCGGTTGGAAGAACTGCAACTGACGAT